>CACZPB010000183.1 GCA_902782905.1 uncultured bacterium | reverse complement strand
GGAGCCAAAGATGAGTAAATTGTTTGTTATATCAGGTTCGTCCGGAGTAGGAAAAGGAACTGTCATAAAAGAATTTTTGGCAAAACATCCCGAGTTTAAGCTCTCGATTTCTTGTACTACAAGAGGAAAAAGAGAGGGTGAAGTCGACGGTATTAATTATTTTTTCCTGACAAAAGAAGAATTCGAGTCAAGTGTTCACAATGGCGAATTTTTGGAATGGGCTGAGTTTTCCGGAAATTTTTACGGAACAAAAAAATCTTTTATAGAAAAATGTTTGCAAAATGGAGAGAAATTAATACTTGAGATTGATACAAAAGGTGCTTTGAATGTAAAGAAGATAATGCCTGATGCTCAGCTTATTTTTATTCTTCCGCCGTCTTTTGAAGAATTAGAAGCAAGGCTTAGGGGGAGGCATACTGAAACAGAGGAAGCGATTCAAAAGCGTCTCGCGTCAATAAAATTAGAGATAGAAAATTCGAAACATTTTGATTACAAGGTTGTAAATGATAAAGTAGAAAATGCAGTAGAACAGTTGGAAAAAATACTGATATAAAAATAGAAAAATAGAGGCTAATTTATGTATAAGTGCAAAGAGTGCGGTGCGGAATTTGAAGAAAAACCAGATTTCTGTGATTGCGGGAACGATGAATTTGATTTTGTTTCAGGAAAAGAAAGTACAGAAGCTTCTGCTCATGAAAAACAAATACGCACAGAAAAGCAAGATCAAAAAACAGAATCTAATATAAAAGTTATTCCAAAAGTAAAAAAAACAGAAACTAAAAAATCTTTTAATGAACATTATCCGGAATTCGAAAGGTTTAAAAAAGCTCTTGATCCGATTTCTACGACGATTTTTACACTTTGCATAATATTATCCTTTTATGTTTTATTTTTTGCTTGGAATCCAAAGGAAGATATGGCAGAAGAAACGGGGCAAAAATCACCTGAAGTCGTAAAAACGATACCTCCGATAGATAAATTTTGGAATAGTACGCCGCCTAAAATAATTGAAGTGAAGCCGGTTCAAGATGTCAAGCCGGAACTTCAAACTCCGCCAATTCAAAACAGTCCAAAACCTATAAAGCAGTCTGTAAAACATGCTGCCAAACTTGCAACAGCACTACAAAAACCAAAAACAACATCTGTAAAATTGATTAAAAATCCTCAAATTTCTACGGTAGAGCAGGCTAGAGCACAGGAAAAGACAAAACTTGAGGCAGCAAAAAAAGCTAAACAAGCTGCTGAACAAAAGGCAAAACAAGAAGCTGAGCTTAAGGCAAAGCAAGCAGCGGAACTTAAAGCAAAACAAGCAGCGGAACATAATGCTCAGCAGCAGGCAATATCAAAACAAGAACTTAATAACTATAAAGCCGGATTGAGAAATACTCTTGGCAGAAAGATTGATTTTACGCGTGTTGTAGGAGATGGAGAATGTACAGTTTCTTTTAAACTGAATTCTTCCGGCAACCTCGTTAATCGCTCGTTTACAAAACAATCCAGCAATATTACCCTCAATGATGCGGTATATCAAGCTATTATGTCAACTCCAACATACAATCCGCCGCCTGTTGGTTACAAAAATGAGACGCTAAGCTTAAATATAAGATTCTACAACGGAAATTTTGAAATCTCACTTAAATAAAACTTACAACAATTCCAAATATGGCGGAAATTAAAATATAAAAAAGAGGATCTTTTTTTGATTTTTTGCTTAAAATAAGTAAAACAGCAAGCAAAATCAAGCTCTTAATATTATTTATTTCAGGTTTTAACAGTCCGACAGCAACAGAGGCCAAAAGCGCACAGCTTATAGGTTTAAGGGTCTCAATCAGAGTTTTTACATAAAAGTTTTCGCTAAAATTTTTAAGCAGTTTTGAGACAATTATTACTAAAATTAATGAGGGAAGCATTTCCGAAACAGTTGCAAAAGCAGAGCCTAAAATGCCGGATGTCTTGAGTCCGGCATAAGTTGCTACATTAATCCCCACCGGCCCCGGAGTAATTGAAGCAATGGCGGTCATTTGTGAAAGCTCTCTTATGCTGTACCAACCGTACACTTCAGAGATGTGATACAAAAACGGAATTGTTGCATATCCTCCGCCAAAAGAAAATAAGCCTATCTTAAAGAACTCAAAAGCAAGTAATAAATATATGTTCATGCCCTTCTCCTTATTCTTTTAATAAGAATGCCAAAGCAAGAAAATATAATTATTGCTTGTATAGGAGTCAGTTTGAATATTAAAAGTCCAGCAAGCGCAAGTAAAAATATAGTATAGAAAAATAAATTGCGTTTTGATTTTTGCCAGACTTCTCGAACTGTAAGTATAATAAGCGCAATAACTGCAACTCCGACTCCCCACAGTGCACCTTGAACCTGAGTATTATTAATAATAGTATTTAAAACAGCTGCTAAGAGGACTATGCACCAAAAAGGTACAAAAATTATGCCTAGCATGGCTACAACAGCGCCCCATTTGCCCTTAAGCTTATAACCTACAAACATAGACATGTTGGCGGCAATTATTCCGGGGAGTGATTGAGATAATGCAAAAAAATCTAATAAGTCCTCATACTTTACAAGAGCTCTTTTTTGAACAAATTCACTCTCCATAATCGGAAAAATAACATATCCTCCGCCTAAAAGAATTGCACCTATTTTTACAAATATCAAAAACAACCTGAAAAGAGTCATCTTAGCACCCAACACTCAAACCGGCACAAAGGTTTATGGATTGTCCGGTTACGCCTTTAGCATCTTCGGATATCAAATATTTAACCATACCTGCAACTTCTGATGGAGCAACAAATCTGCGTTGAGGAATACATTCTATGATTTCGTCCCGACTCCAGTCCCCATTATTAGCGGAAGAATTTCCCATATCAGTGTCAACCCACCCCGGATTTATTGTGTTTACAGTTATTCCGAATTCAGCAAGTTCTAACGCTAAAGCCTTTGTTCCTCCGATTAAGCCGGATTTGCTCGCTGAATATAAACTAGCGCATGCTTCTCCCATAACTCCGCTTATAGAACCTATGTTTACAATTCTGCCCCAACCTTTGAGTTTCATATATGGGACAGCTTGTGATATCAAATAGAGCGGTGCTTCTAAATTTAATTTCATTATGCGTGAAATATTGTCTAAAGAACATTCTTCTATAGGAGAGTAAATATATTCACCGGCATTATTTATTAGAATATCTATGTTATTTGCCTTTATATATTCACCTAAACCTTTAAGTCCGGTGTTATCAGTCAAATCACATACATAATAATTTCTGTATTCACGGAGCAATTCTTCATTTCTGCCTACTGCAAAAATATTGCCCTGCAAACTTTTTGCAATAGCTTTTCCAATCCCTCGAGTTGCACCGGTAACTAAAATATTCATATCAATATACTAGCATAAAAACGCAACGATGCCGCCATAACCTCTATGGCGGCACCACAACTTGTTTGCAATTCTTTTACTTAGGATAGGAATTGAGCTTTATATACATCAAATGTTATTTGTTGCTGTTCAGTAGTTTTATTAGACAGACCAAATGCTTTTTGTGCTTCGCTTTTAATACCTGCAAAAAATGCCATTGCTTGACCATCCATCGCGCTTTGACTCAGAAGTTGAATTGCATTATTGAACGCAGCATAATCTTTCTCATAATTACCTGTGGCTTGGACACCTATTTGTGCACACAAACTTGCCCAAGGGCAAACACTTTTGTTATTTTGGTTCTCAATTTGTTGTTGAACCTGAGCAGAATACTCCTCATACATTTTGGTATTGAGTTTCTTCAAATCATCGGCTTTACCGGTAGGAGTGATATTAAACTCACTAAAAGCTTCCTTTAACTCTGTTCCGTTTGCCGGAACTCTGCCAAGGTATGAGTAAATGTTTGCACTACTATACGTAAATACTCCGTTAATTGCATTTACCGAGAAATTTGCCATAGATACACCTCTTATATGATATATAATGTATATCGGCACATTTTCTGAAAACTTTAGGGTTTTTTGATTAATATTTACAAAACTTTACAATAGAGGCTATAAGCCTCTATCTATGCAGGTTTTACATGAAGAAATGAAAACATAAACATACACGTTATGTTAAGTTTTGTAACAAACTTCTAAAGAGATGAAATTCGGAAGTTTTTATATACTTTATATATATGTAAGACAAATCCAAGAGAGTATAAAAAATATTCAACCTGAAACAAATCAATATAGATTTGTAATGCAGGTCTGAGTGAGAACGTGCTTTTTCGGATAAATAAGATATATAAGAGAGGTATTATTATGGCAGTACTAAACAGCTATAACATCAATGCTATGGCAACTCAAATTTCACGCGATTTTTACATACAGGATAATCCTGCTGAAGACAAATCATACGTTCTTGTTGACGAAATGCGACTATTTGCAATGGATTTGAAGTCTAGAGTTACTTTTATCTCCAGAGTCAAACCGTAAAAGTGATTTACTTCATAAACAAGTTTTTTATTTAATACCAATCTTAATCTTACTTACAAACAAAATTACCCCAAAACTTACTTATCTATCAGCGCCTGATTTCGATGTCAGGCTTTTTTTTGTGTATTTATACGCACAGAGGTTTATACTATAATATTTGTACAACAAGACATCAGGGCTACAAATGGGAATAGAAGAAGATATTTTCAGGAAATATACAGTTAGTAAGAATAAACTCAAAAGCTATGGCTTTTGTGAAAATGGTAATAAACTTGTTTTTGAAAGAAAATTTTTTAATAACGAATTTAAACTCATAGTTGTATTTGAAAAGAAAATTAGTGCAAAAGTAATAGATTTGTCGTCTGATGAAGAGTACACAAATTTTAGGGTAGGGAGTGCAAGCGGTTTTAGTGCTGAGGTTAGAGAAAATTTTATAGAGATTTTGACGGACATAAGAGATAAATGTTCAGAGAGACAGGTTTTTCAATCATTACAGGCGCAAAACATTAAAAAATATATTGCGAAAAAATACAAAGATGAACCTGAATTTTTGTGGAAAAATTTTCCGACTTACGCTATTTTCAGGAACAAAAAAAATAAAAAATGGTATGCGCTCATTGGAGATGTTCAGTTAAATAAGGTTCAAACAGATTCCAAATCAACAAAGAAAGTAGAAATAATAAATTTAAAAATTTCTAAAAATGAAATTTCTGAACAAAAAGGTGTTTATGAAGCATATCACATGAATAAAAAAAATTGGATAACAATTGTTCTGGATGGAACTCTAGCCGATGAGCAAATACAGGCTTGGGTTGACAAAAGCTATAAAAATGTATAAAATCTTAAACTAATATAGCAAATTATTTTTTTACAATTTTTATAAATAATACAAATCAATTAGGGATTATAAATGCTAAGAATATTTCAGATTAAGCCGGATAATTATAAACAAATAGATAAATGCCTGTCGCGTTCAGCACAACCTTTAAAAAACAATTTGGAATGGTTAAAGGAGCAGGGCGTAACAGATATTATTAATTTAAGGAATATGAGTAAAGACAGCTTTGATGAAGCAGGGTGCGTTAAGAGTTTGGGGATGCATTATCACAGTATACCATCTGTTACCAAATTTATAGACAAAGAAAATATTCAAGAATTTTTAGATATTATAGAAAAAGTAAAACAAAAAGGCGGAAAAGTTCATATTCATTGCAAGCATGGTGCTGACAGAACCGGAATGTTTTCTTATATTTATGAACGATTGAATAATGTAGGAACTCCAAAAGACAATTTGGATGAACTTGCAAAATATAACTGGCATAAAGATAAATATCCGGATCTGGTCAAATGGGCAGAAGCAATTATTGATATGTTTAACAAGAACTAAAAGCATAGCAAATTTTATTTTTACAAGTTTTTAACCTTTCACGGGTACAATTAGGAGTAATACATGCAAATCAACAAAATTCAAAACGACAATAATGCAAATCCTAATTTCGGGATTAATTTATATAATACTCAATCATTGAGACGTGCTGTTTATGTAGCAAACGACATGGCGAATCCGCTATTGTATAGTAAAAAAATAAAAAAATCTTGCAAGAATTCAATAATAGTCTTTAAAGAATAAAAAAAAGCAAGCAAGCTGATTATATTTCAATTAGTTATTCCAAAATTCATGACAAATGCGTTGTTAATGAATACAAAGTAACGAATGGTAAGAACGACGCAAGAGAAGCGGTTGTTTTAAACTGTAAAAAATTGAACAATAAAGGCATGGGGCAGTTTTTACATTCTGTTGAAGGTGCAAATGCAATAAAAGCTTTGATTAAGTATGCAAAAACAATAACAGATGTTCCAAAGCAAAAAGTAAAATTAAGTGAACAAGAAATCGGAGTTTATCCGTACAGAAGATTGTTTGATGATTTTGAAAACAGTTTCGATAAAATATATTTTTATATATAGTTTTTGAAAAAAGAAGATTTTTTTGATTTAAATTTTTAAAGTTGCCATTAATATAATAAATAATGGTATTTTGAGCAAGCAACTTAAACGGGTTTTTATTTCTTGCGATATTTCTTATTGCGCAATGAAACAAAAATATTCCTCATACTTGCTCTCAGTATAGAAACTAATATTTTCTATCTAATAATTTTACGTTTTATATTTTACTCCATATAAAAACAGTACATTTAATTATGGGAACTATTTTCTCAAAAATTGTACAACTGAAAGGAGTGAAAGATGAACATTGTAGAACCGATTAGAAAAAAGAGTGATTTAAAAAAAGTTGAAAAAATACTGAAAAAGAAGGGACTTAGGGATTTGTTGATTTTCACAATCGGAACCAATTGCGGCTTAAGAATTTCTGATATTTTAAACTTGGATGTCAGTGATGTTAAGAATAGGACTTATATTAATATCGTTGAACAGAAGACAGGTAAATCAAAGAAATTTCCGATTAATTCAAAGTTAAAACCTATGCTTGAAGAATTTACAAAGGGTAGAAACGCTGATGAGCCGCTTTTTATGTCAAAATTTAAAAACAGACTTGGCAGAGTGACAGTGTATTATACAATCAGAGAGGCTTGCCAAGAGGCTGAGCTTGAGGAGAAGTTTGGCACTCATTCAATGAGAAAAACTTTTGGATATCACCATTATAAAAAATTTAAGGATGTTGCTATGTTGCAAAAAATATTCAATCATTCAAGTCCCGCCGTAACCCTTTCTTATATAGGTATCGAGCAAGAAAAAATAGACAAAAGTTATGCCAACTTTATTCTGTAACTAGGCATTATTGTTGATTGTGAAATTAGTTTACAAATATACACAATTTGTATTGTGTATAGAAAACTGCTGTGGCAAGGGTTTGCAAGTGTTTTTTTGAAATAAAACATCTTTTTTAATATAT
>CACZPB010000182.1 GCA_902782905.1 uncultured bacterium | reverse complement strand
TCGAGTGAACCCAGTTTTGCTTCCCAGTTTCTTGCGATAGAATAACCTGCTGCGTTGTCAGCTGCGTGGTTAATCTTGTAACCTGTTGTCATCCTCTCAATTGCTTGATTCAATTGATTTGTTGATTTGTTCAAGTTTGATTGAACAATCATAGAAGATAGGTTTGTGTTAATTGTAAGTGCCATATCTATACTCCTTATATTGGCTTATATTATATTTTTGCTATGCATCCCTGCGCATACATGTGTTTAGTTCCACATTTATTGAAATTAATAACGCATCGGGGTTTATATTGTTACAAAAATTTACATTATTTGGTCACTACAGCAAGTTCAGAGCAATACTTGGTGATTGGTTAGCAGTTGCAAGTAGTGTTGCAGAAGCTTGTTGAAGTATTTGAGCCTTGATGTAGTTAGAAGATTCAGTAGCTACATCTGCATCTCTAAGTGTTGATAGAGAAGAAGTTATGTTTTCAGATTGAACACCGATTGATTCGATAGCAGATTCAATTCTGTTTTGAGCAGCACCGAGTTTTGTGATTCTGTCTGAAATTTTATTAATAACTTTATCAATGTGGTTAAGCATTGTAGCAGCACCGCCTGTTAAGGTACTATTTCCTGCGCAATCTTTTGCTATGTTTGCAAGTTTTGCTGCCGGGATTTTGTCTTCATCTTCTTCATCACCAGCAGAAGGTGTGTAACCTGTGTATCCTGTTGCGTTTTCTGTCGTAAACAACGCTACAACTCCGCCGTCTGCAAAAAGGTCTTTGTCCAAATAGATTTTGCTCTTTGTATCCGAGCTGTCAGTACCGACTTGGATGTTCAAACCTGTAGTAGCTGCAGAACCGCCTGACATCAATTCAATTCCGTTGAATTCGCAGTTGGCTGCAATACGGTTGATTTCTTCAAGTCTCGCTTTGATTTCTGATTCAATAGCATTCCTTGATTGAGCTCCGTAAGTTCCGTTAGCGGCTTGTTCTGTCAGGTCTCTTACACGTTGAACGTGTTGAGAAATTAAAGCGTAGTGGTCTTCAAGAGTTGATAGCATGTCTGCACCTGTTGCTGCGTTATCAGCTGCTACATCTAATGATCCCAATTTCGCTTCCCAGTTTCTCGCGATTGAGTAACCTGCTGCGTTATCTGATGCGTGGTTTATTTTGTAACCTGTTGTCATTCTTTCGATTGCTTGGTTCAACTGATTTGTTGATTTGTTCAAGTTGGACTGTACAATCATAGAAGACAGGTTTGTGTTAATTGTAAGTGCCATTTGATACTCCTTTCAGGCATTCATATCCTTTTTTAAAATTTTTGTTTTACATAAATAAGGGGGTTTTTAGGGGTAACCCCCTTATTTTCAATTGGTTGGGGTAAATATATATTTTAAGATTGGTTTAAATATATATTTTTGAAGCTTGCATTAAATTGTTATTATAGTAAGTTCAATGCAATACTTGGTGTTTGGTTAGCCGTTGCAAGTAATGTTGCTGAAGCTTGTTGTAATATTTGAGCTTTAATGTAGTTAGAAGATTCAGTAGCTACATCAGCATCACGTAAAGTTGATAATGAAGAAGTGATATTTTCAGATTGAACACCGATTGATTCAATAGCAGATTCAATTCTGTTTTGAGCAGCACCAAGTGTAGTTATACGGCTTGAAATAGTGTTAATCATTGTGTCGATTGTAGTAAGCATAGAGCTTGCAGCAATCGGTTTGTTTTGATTATCTTTAGCTAAGCCTGCACATTTTTGAGCAAAAGTATTTCTTGCTGTTTTCAAATTTTCTTCAGTTGCGCCGGTTTCTCCTCTTTTAACTTCGCTTGCACCATTACTGTCTGTTGCAACTTCCAATGCTGCAATGTCAGCACGTCTGAACAGGCTTCCGTCAAGATCGATTTGAGATTTAGTACCGTTGCTGTCAGTACCGACTTGAATTTTTAGACCAGCTTTTAAAGAAGCGTCCATCATGCTTTGACCGCTGAATTCGCAGTTAGCAGCGATTCTGTCAATTTCTTCAAGTCTTGCTGTAATTTCTGATTGGATTGCTTTTAGTGATTGAGAACCATAAGTTCCGTTAGCTGCTTGCTCTGTCAGGTCTCTAACACGTTGCATGTGAGAAGAAATAAGTGCATAGTGATCTTCAAGAGTTGATAGCATGTCTGCACCTGTTGCTGCGTTATCAGCTGCTACATCTAATGAACCCAATTTTGCTTCCCAGTTTCTTGCGATAGAATAACCTGCTGCGTTGTCTGATGCGTGGTTAATCTTGTAACCGGTTGTCATTCTCTCAATTGCTTGGTTCAATTGATTTGTTGATTTGTTCAAGTTTGATTGAACAATCATAGAGGATAGGTTTGTGTTAATTGTAAGTGCCATGTGATACTCCTTTCTGGCTTATTTTTTATGCTTCCTTGCGGACCTTCCATGAATTTAGTTCCACATTTCAAAGGTTTCATAACGCATGAGAACTCATATCGTTACAAATATTTACATATTCCCGTAACTGTCTATTACAACAAGTTCAAAGCTATGCTTGGTGTTTGGTTAGCAGTTGCAAGAAGTGTTGCAGATGCTTGTTGAAGAATCTGAGCTTTGATGTAGTTAGAAGATTCTTGAGCTACATCAGCATCACGTAAAGTTGATAGAGAAGATGTGATGTTTTCAGATTGAACACCGATTGACTCAATAGCAGATTCAATTCTGTTTTGAGCAGCACCCAAAGTTGTTATACGATTAGAAATTATATTAATCATTTCATCAATTTTATCCAGCATTTTAGCAGGTTTTTCATTTGCATCGGTTGTCATTCTGCCATTTTCAACATCATAACCGGAACAGCATTTTGCGAATTCTTTTCTTGCAGCTTCCATTTGAGCGTCCGTTACATCTTTTCTCGGATCTTCGTCATCTACATCTGTATCTTTAGCAACTCTCAGTGCCATAATATCAGCACGTCTGAATAAATCACCTTTTAGTTCAATTTGAGATTTAGTTGTGTTGCTGTCTGTACCAACTTGGATTGCTAAACCTGATTTTAAAGAACCGTCCATCATATATTGACCGCTGAATTCGCAGTTTGCAGCAATTCTGTCAACTTCTTCAAGTCTTGCTGTTATTTCTGAATTGATAGCAGCAAGTGACTGAGAACCGTAAGTTCCGTTAGCTGCTTGTTCTGTCAAATCTCTAACACGTTGCATGTGAGAAGAGATTAATGCGTAATGATCTTCAAGAGTTGATAACATATCAGCACCTGTTGCTGCGTTATCAGCTGCTACGTCTAATGATCCCAATTTTGCTTCCCAGTTCCTTGCGATAGAATAACCTGCTGCGTTGTCTGATGCGTGGTTAATCTTGTAACCTGTTGTCATTCTTTCAATTGCTTGGTTCAATGCGTTAGTTGCCTTTGATAGGTTTGATTGAACAATCATTGAAGATAGGTTTGTGTTAATTGTAAGTGCCATGTGATACTCCTTTCTGGCGTGTCTTTCCTTAGTTTATGCATCCTTGCATAATCATCTACATGTTCTTATTTCCACATTTTTGAAATTTCATAACACACATGCATTCATATTGTTACAATTCGTTACATAACAAGTCTGAAAATATTGTTTTTGCTATACTTTTACATGTTAGGAGTCGAGATGGGAAAAATAGAAATTAACCAAAATAAATGTAAAACTTGTTACATTTGTGTGAATACTTGCCCTAAAAAATTGATAAAAAAGAGTGAGAAAACAAACCGTTTAGGTGATTATATGGTTGAATTTGATGACAAAAACGGTGAGTGCATAGCTTGTGCTATGTGTGCAAAACGCTGTCCTGATATTGCAATAACGGTTTGGAAGGGGTAAATGGGGTAAATTTTACAGTTAATTACTGTCATTCTGAACCCAATGGTTTTTAGGTGTGATAAATCGCCATAACTTAGAAATAAACAACGGAAAAATAACAATGGAAAATAAAAAAGTTTTAATCAAAGGAAATTATGCAATTGCTCAAGCGGCAGTCAACGCGGGGTGCCAATGTTATTTTGGTTACCCGATTACTCCGCAGACTGAAATCGGTGAATATTTGAGCGGAAAAATGCAGGAACTCGGACGCGGTTATGTTTGTGCTGAAAGCGAGATTGCCGCTATAAACATGGTTTTGGGAGCCGTTTCTACGGGTGTAAAAGCAATGACTTCATCATCTTCCTGTGCGGTTGCTCTAATGCAGGAAGCACTTTCTTATGCCTGCGGTGACGAACTGCCGATTGTGCTTGTGAATGTTATGAGAGCGGGCCCTGGACTGGGGTATATTTATCCTGCGCAAGGAGATTATAACCAATCTGTATACGGTGGAGGAAATGGTGATTATAAAATCATAGTAATAGCTCCGTCTACTGTTCAGGAATGTATTGATTATACATATAAAGCCTTTTATTTGGCGCAAAAATACAGAAATCCTGTTATATTACTGGCAGACGGCTTGTTGGGACAAATGATGGAGCCGGCTGTGTTTGGTGAGTATCCTTATCCTGAAATTGATAATTCTTCTTGGGCGCTAACAGGTGCTAAAAACAGACCGGCAAGGGCGATTTATTCTCTTGAGCCAAATGAAAATAAACAAAATGTAAAAATTAAGCATTTGTTTGAAAAATTTGAAACAATCACTAAAAATGAAACAGCATGGGATGAATTCAATGTGGAAGATGCAGATGTTATATTGACTGCATTTGGCTCTATGACAAGAAATATAAAGGCTGCAATGAAGGTATTGAGAGAAAAGGGAATTAAAGCAGGCTGCTTTAGACCAATAACACTCAATCCTTTCCCTTACGGAAGAATAAAAGAGCTTGCAGGTAGGGGCAAAGATTTCGTAGTTGTTGAAATGAACATGGGACAAATGTTTAAGGATGTAAAATATGCCGTAGAGGGACAATCGAACGTATCACTTGTAAATCGTCCTGTAGGGGAATGGTTAAGAGTAGAAGAAATTGTTTCTGCGGTTGAAAAGATTATGGAGAAAAATTATGCAGCAAGTGTTTAGTATGCCAAAGTCAATGAAGAAGGATTTTAAATATACCTTCTGTCCGGGGTGTGATCACGGAATTGCTATAAGAATTCTCTGCGAAGTTCTTGATGAGCTTGGTGTTCAAGATAGAGCTATTTGCACTACCTCAATAGGTTGTTCGGTGTTTTTGTATGATTTTATAGAAGTAGATTGTATAGAGGCTCCCCACGGTAGGGCACTGGCTGAGGCAACAGGTGTCAAAAGGGCTTGTCCCGACAAAGTTGTTTTCACCTATCAAGGTGACGGAGATTTTGCTTCCATTGGGCTTGCTGAATCAATGCATGCAGCGTTCCGAGGTGAAAGAGTGACTGCTTTCATGATTAATAATACAACCTATGGTATGACCGGTGGTCAACATGGGCCTACAACCATGATGGGGCAAGTTACAACGACTTCGCCAACCGGCAGAAACAGGGAGTATTATGGATTCCCTGCAAAAATGGCTGAACAAATTGCCTTGGCAGACGGTTGTGCATATTCGGCTCGTGTTGCACTCGATTCAATACCGCACATTAATGAAGCTAAAAAAGCCATTAAAAAAGCTTTTCAAGTTCAACTTGATGGTATTGGATTAGGATTTGTAGAGATACTTTCAACCTGTCCTACGAACTGGCATATGTCTCCCGAAGAAGCGCATGAACACGTTAGAACAAAGATGGTAGAGACATTCCCGCTCGGGGTATTTAAGGATGTAACGCTTGAGGTGTAATTATGAAAATAGATGCAATCAGTAATGCGGCATTTACATCAAGAAAAATGACAACTTCAATGGATTTGTGGAGGCTTAGCCGCGACCCAAAGTTCACAGAAGTAAAACCAATTAAAACATTTGCACAATATTTAAAAATATACGGCTTAGATTTAAAAGCAAGAAAAAAGTAGGTTAAAATGGAAAGAAATTTTATATTAGCAGGTTTTGGCGGACAGGGAATTTTGCTTGCAGGCACAATTCTTGCAAATTCATTTATGCTGGACGGTAAGAATGTCACTTGGTATCCTTGCTACGGTGCTGAGATGAGAGGCGGTACCGTTAACTGTGAAATAGTTGTTTCAGATACTGAAGTCAGTTCTGTACATAAGAAAGACTGTGATTGCGCGCTTGTTCTAAACCAGCAATCATTTGACAGGTTTGTTAAAAATGTGAAATCGGGTGGAACGATTGTTGCCAATTCGACTCTTGTTGCTGAAACAAGGCCTAGAGATGATATTAATTATATATTTGCGCCTATGGGTGAGATAGCAAATAAGCTTGGCTCTAATAAGGTTACAAATGTTGTTTCTTTGGGTGTTTTGGCGTCAGTGTTTGATGTTCTTTCAAAAGACGCCCTTAAACTTGCTATAGAAAAGGTTTTAGGCGCTAAAAAACATGAGCTTTTACCATTGAATATGAAGGCTCTTGAATGCGGATATGATGCTCTGACACTGAACGTGTAAAATTTAGCTGATTTAATCCTATATTTACCCCTACATACCTTCAAAGTTGCCGGCTAAAACCTTTAGAGCTTGATTTTCTGCTCTGGAAGCTCTATCCAGTGCCGTTTGAAGTCCTGAGCTGTCATAGTTTTTCTGAATATTTGCAGCAGCTTGAGACGGAATATATGAACGTTTATTAGGATTTGTTTCTTTGTTTGACTGGATTGTAGAGTCTTGTGATGGTATATAGCTGTAGTTATCTAGCTTTCCGCTATTTTTGTCTGATTTAATTGTATTGTTTGGAGACGGAATGTAAGAATAGTTATCTATTTTTTCTTGCTGAATTTGATGAACTGCATTGCTGTTTTGGTTCAAACCGCGTGATGCCATAGCCATTGCCTGCTGATTTAATATTGGTTGTTGAGCCGGTTGAACTGGTGTTTGTTGTTTTTGTGCAGCTTCAAAAATTCTTTTATTCAAATCTTCTTCCATAAATTTTTTCTGCTCTTTTTTAGCAGCTTTGCGTTCTTCTTCTTTTTCAAAGTCGTAAGATTCGCCAAACACAGTTTTAATGCCTTTATTAATCAATGTATCCAAAACTCCCATTGAAAGGAGACCAAAGATTACAAATCTCATCGGAACACCGAGGAGGTTTCTTGGAAGATTTCTTAGTTTTGTGAACATTGATGTCACAGCGTTTCCTGTATTTCTGCCGTCAAATCTGCCTAAGTCCATTGTCATAAATCTTGCAAGTTTTGATACGCATTTTGTTAAGAAACCAACTTTTTTTGCCGGTTTATCAGTGATTTTCTTAATATCATCTTTAGCCTTTGTTAAAGCTTCGTTATACACTGCTTTGTCAGCATATTCACCTGCAGCATTCTTTTCATTAAACGTGTCTCTGATATTTCTTATATCACCCACTTGTTTTTTAGAAAGTCCTGCGTATTGAGCACCGCCTAAGGTGTGCATCATCTTTAACGCAAGCGGGAATGTGAATACCCAAGAAATATGGTTAACAATACTACTTACGCCTGTGCCTACTTTTTGGTTATTGTCTGCCTTCTTTACATTTATTGCAGCTTCGACAAGCGCCGGTGCAATAAATAAAAGTACACCAATCTTTCCGCCGCCAAAAGTTAAGCCTCTATGAGTCAACTGCATAAACTTGGCCATAAAGCGTCCAGTAGCAGTATGTGCAGCTGTATTAATGCTGTGGAGTCTGTTTCCTACATTATCCATTCCTAAGGTTCTTTCAAGCGGTTTTGTTAAAAACCCAAGATTAATTCCAAACGGCTTATATTTGCCCAGACCTATTTTAACTCTATTTCCAAGCTTTAAAGAAGCTTTTTCTACATCGTTTACGTAATCACCGACAGTATCTGCTTTGACTTTTTTAAGCCACTCAGCATTCTGTCCCATTGCTTTAAAGATTTCTTGTTTAGTTGCAGCTACGCCGCTATCTGCATTCGCTAAAATAGATTTTATTTCAGGTTCTGATTTTCCTAAACGTGATAACTGGACAAATACAGATGCTTCTGCTTCTTTTATTTCTGAAATTGAAGATTTCTTAAAGAATGTTTTTAACGCTTCTTTTTCTTTAGTATTAAGTCCTAATTTACGAAGATCTACAGCCTTATCGTCGGAAAGATGTAAACCTTCACAAATTTCAACAAAATCGTGAGCAATTCTTTGTCTCAGAGGAATCATTTCCTGTTTAACCATTGACCATTCAGGTCTTGACGGAGTTTGATCCATTGCTCTAAAGAGCTCAACATTCTTAACTACTTTACCGCCTTGTTGTTGAGCTTTATTAAACCAGCCCAGAACTGTTTGAGCAGGCTTGCTCTGCAAAACCTTTGAGTTTTCTATTTTGTCACCAAAGTTCGCAGCTTTTTTCAATAGGCTCTTATCATAGTTGCCTCCGCATGCTTTATCATACTTGTCTAAAAGAAAACCGCACCCAAGCCAAGTTGCAAGAGATGCAAACGGATGGTCAATTAATGGACCAAAAAACATTTTTATAGGCATAAGAGCGGGGTTTTCTTCCATATATTCTCTCACGCCTAAACGTTTTTGCTCCGGAAGATAATATTCAGGTACTCTTATTGCACGCGCTTGTGCAGGGTGAGGAATCGCAATACGTCCTTGTCCCTGAACGGCATAATTATTATCAAAATTTTGATTAATTTGCGTCACAATAATAAACCTTTATCTACCTAACTATTAATATAAAGTCATGTTTTGGTCAAAAATTGCCTAAAAATCATGGGTTTGCGCCTTATATGAAACATTTCTTAACAAAAAAGAAACCCCTCTTTATTGCAAATTAAATGGCAATAAGGAGGGGAAGGTTTGAGCGATGAGGATTCTATATCATAATAGCTTTCTATTTCTAAACAAACATTAAACTTTATGGTAATATGTGACTTAAGAGCTGCGGGGAATCTATGAATTATTCAAACCTGTTTGATTGGGCGAGAGATTTTTATACATCACTTTCATACAATGACAGATACGGAAGGGCAAAGATGCCGCTTCGTTATTTTCTTGAACTTACTTACAGATGTAACCTTGCGTGTCCTTATTGCTATGTAGGTACTGAGCGCAACAAACAAGAACTTTCAACTGAAGAATGGAAAAAAGTCATAGATCAGCTGCCTTTTTATTCAATTGCCACGCTTGTTGGCGGTGAGCCTCTTATTAGAACAGATTTTGTTGAGATACTGGCATACATTTCTAAAAAAATAATGAATAAAGTCCATGTTGTCTCAAACGGAATTTTAATTAATGATGAAATTATTAGAGCTTTTATAAAATATAAATTGCTTTTACTTTCTGTTTCTCTTGACGGTTATGGCAAAACTCACGACAGAAACAGAGGCAAAGATGGTATTTTTGACAAAATTATTTTTAATCTCGAGAACTTAAAATCTCAGAAAAAATCTCAAATGGTTGATATAAAAACTATTGTTTTAGAAAACAATTTAGATGATTTACCAAGATTATACAGACTTTGTGAAAAAATGGGGTTTGAATTTTTGTCTATTTCTTTTTTAAGAAATAATAACTGGAAACAAAGTTCAATATTGCAAGATAGCTTTATTAATGAATATAATACCAACTATCCTATTAAAATGTATTTTGATATTGAGCATTTTAAAGAAGTTTATAAGGAAATAGAGGGGATTAAAGGAAAAACGAAACTAAGATTTTCACCGAAATTTGAATATTCGAACGATCCGTTAGAGTTGATTCAGCAATTTTTTAGTACGGATGAGAACACGCAGTTGCAAGATATTTACGAGCCTTGTAAATTCCCATACACAAATACTTTCATCAATCCGGAGGGATATATTTATCCCTGCCTTTCGCAAAGAATAGGTAATGTCAAAGAAAAATCTATTAAGGAAATTTTCAATGCACCACAATACTGCTGTTTCAGGAAAAATCTAAAGGCAAGCGGCGGAGTATTTGGAGCTTGCCAAATGTGCTGCGAGTTAACTGTAAAGAGTTAAGCAGCAGATTAGCTCCTACAGGCATGTAAAAATTTTAAGAACAAATTTTTACACCTGAACTTGTTCCGAGCCTTACAGCGCCTGCTTCAATCATTTTGAGGGCAGCTTCCCTGTCTCTGATTCCGCCTGAGGCTTTGACTTGAAGCCCTGCGTCTTTTACTGTTTCAAACATAAGTTTGACATCCTCTGCCTTTGCCCCGACTCCGTTTTTGACAAAACCTGTAGAGGTTTTTACAAAATTAGCACCGCCCTTTATGCAAAGCTCGCAGGCTGTTTTGATTTCTTCTTGAGTTAAAAGGTCTGTTTCCAAAATGACTTTTAAATTTTTGCCCTGACAAGCAAATTTTATTTTTGAGATCTCATCAATGATGTATTCATAATCGCCGTCTTTTAATTTTCCCCCGTTAATTACCATATCAATTTCATCTGCTCCGTTTTTGACAGCATCAATTGTTTCAAGAATTTTGATTTCAGTCGTGGATTGCCCGAGAGGGAAGCCTATTACTGTAACAATTTTAACATCGGTATCTTTTAGATACTCTTTAGCGAAGGCTACATTACAGGGATTAACGCAAATTCCGAGGAATTTGTACTCCCACGCCTCATCCAATAGTTTTTTAATTTCTTCTCTTGTTGCATCTTGCTTTAATAAAGTGTGTTCAATGTATTTGTTAAGTTCCATAATCCTATCCTCTAAATCCAATCTTGGAAGGTTTTGTTCTGTCAATTAGCAGATCCATAGCTTCTCTTAATTCTTTTATATCTGTTTGATTATCTTTGCAATGCTGAATGAAATATTGCTCTAACTCTCCCAGCCTTTGAGCTAATTCTTTGTTTTCAATCGCCCACTCACGCATTTTAACACAAGTATCCATTATTTGGATATTTATTTGTATTGCTTTTTCCGAGCGTAACACAGAAGAAAGCATGGCAACTCCTTGTTCTGTGAATGCGTATGGGGTATATTTTCTAGTATCATTTTTAAAGATCACAAATTGTGACCTTAAATTCAACCACTCTTCTTTTGTAAGTTGAAACATAAAGTGCTTAGGAAATCTTTTAATATTTCTTTTTACGGCTTGATTTAGAGCTCTGGTTTCAACTTCGTACAACATATCAAGGTCGCTGTCCAGCATAACTTTTTGACCGCGAATCTCTAATATCAAATTCTTAATTGTAGAAACTTCATTCATAAAATAAGCGTATCATTGGTTTGAAAATATGTCCAATTCTTTATATATCTTCAACTAAGCTCTTTGTGATTTTATATGATATAAAAGCGAACATAAATTAGATACTTTGAATTAAGTAACTAAGCAGTAGGGTAGACTTTAGTCTACCTAACTTTTGTTTTATATTAATGCAAACCAAAAAATACCGCCGTTACAATTCCCATAATCAAGCAGTAATATCCGAAAACTGCGAGTGAGAATTTGCCGACAAATTTTAGGAAGTATTTTATGCAAAGATAACCGACAATTGCAGAAACTACTGTACCGACAGTTATTGCAAGCCAATTGTAGGTTACAACTTCTGCAAAATCAAGCTTGATAAGCGGATAAACCATTGATGCGCCCAAAATAATCGGAATACTAAGTAAAAACGAATATCTTGCAGCGACGCTTCTGTCATGACCGCTCAAAAGCCCTGTTGCAATAGTGAGTCCCGAACGTGAGAACCCTGGGAGTGCCGCTAGACCTTGTGCTATAGCAATAAAGATTGAACTTTTTAAGCTAATTTCCTTCTTATCATTTATCCTTTTGCCCCACCATTCGGAAAACAAAAGTAAGCATCCGGTAAAAACAAGCAAACAGCCTACGATAGCGGGCTTAAATACCAAAAATTCAGCAACTTCATTCAAAGGGAATGCTATCAATACGGTAACAAAAGTGCCTAAAATTATATAAATTCCGTACTTGAAATCCAAAGAAGAATAATCTTTGTTTTTGAACCCAAAATACAGTGCTTTAATAATTTCCCAAATTTCTTTTCTGAAGAAAATTAAAACTGCAATCAAAGTTCCCAAATGCAGCATAATATCCAAAAAAACTTCCTGATTGCTTTCCTGAACGATTTCAATTCCTTTAAAAACTTTATAAAAGTTTGATGTAAAAACAAGGTGAGCCGAGCTTGAAATCGGCAAAAATTCGCTAAGACCTTGTACTATTCCCATTAAAATTGTTTGTATTAAATCCATTTTTTTAGGTGATTGAGTGATTAAGTGATTGAGTGATTAAGTGATTTTTAATTTACTTGTTCACCTGCTCACCTGTTCATTCAAATCCCATTCCTCCATTTCTTTTATCTTTATTCCCAATAACTTGCGCAGCTTGTTGATGTTTCCCATACAGAGATTTTACTGGTTATAGGAATTCTTTTTTTCATCTCTGCGTAAATATATTTGGCAATGACTTCACTGCTCGGGCTGATTCCCTTGAATTCGGGAAGTTCGTTAATATCCTTGTGGTCAAGATAATCAAGAACTTCTTTTAAGTTGCTTTTTATGACCTTGTAGTCAACAAGGATATTACTTTTATCAAGTTCCGTCCCGCAAACAAAAGCTTCTACAAGCCAGTTGTGTCCGTGCATATTTTCGCATTTGCCGTTGTAATTCAAAAGATGATGAGCTGCCGCAAAATAAATTTGTACTTTTAGTTCAAACATAAAACCCTCCGCCTTTATAATATCATAAACCAAATAAAAAAGGCGCCGGCAAAATCTGCCGGCGCCTTAAATATGTAATACTGTTTTTACTTGTCATCTAAAGCTGCAACGCCCGGTAGAACTTTACCTTCAATAAATTCAAGAGAAGCTCCGCCGCCGGTTGATACGTGAGTGAAATCTTCCGCTTTGAAGAACTTCTTAGCAGCAGAAACCGAGTCGCCGCCGCCTATTACTGAAGTTGCACCATTCTTAGTTGCTTCAACAACAGCAGCTAAAACAGCTTTTGTTCCTTCTGCAAACTTAGGATTTTCAAATGCGCCAACAGGGCCGTTCATCAAAATAGTTTTAGAAGATTTAATAACATCTGCAAATGCTTTTCTTGAAGCTTCACCTGAGTCTACGCCTTCAAAACCGACAGGGATTTCGTTAATTGCAACAAATTTGTTTGTACCGTTACCTGAGAAATCGTCAGTAACCAAAACATCTGTTGCCATAACCAATTTAACACCTTTTGCAGCAGCTTTTGCTTCAATAGCTTTAGCTGTTTCGATTTGATCATCTTCGCAAATAGAATTACCGATTTTTCCTCCGTTAGCCTTAACGAAAGTATAAGCCATGCCGCCACCGATAATCATATTATCAACTTTATCCAAAAGATTTTCTAAAACGCCGATTTTAGAAGAAACTTTTGCACCGCCAACTATAGCCGTGAATGGACGAGTCGGGTTATCAAGAGCTTGTGACAAGCATCTGATTTCTTTTTCCATCAATAAACCGGAAACAGCCGGTTTAACGATTTTAGCCAATTTAGCTGTAGAAGTGTGGTTTCTGTGAGCTGCGCCAAAAGCGTCATTAACATAGAAATCACCAAGTTTT
>CACZPB010000181.1 GCA_902782905.1 uncultured bacterium | reverse complement strand
TTATATTCTTCAATGCATAATTGTTTTTATATTTTTTTGTTACAGATCTTAATTGTATCATTTTTTTATTATCTCTATTATTCTGTTTGCAAAACTTTCTGCGTCTAAACCATAAAATTTTAATAATTCTTTTGGAGTTCCGCTCTGACCGAATTTGTCATTAACTCCGATTCTTACAACTTTTGCAGGGTAACTTTCCGATAGAACTTCCGCTACAGTTGAGCCCAAGCCTCCTATTACTGAGTGGTTTTCGACAGTAATTGCGAGTCCGGTTTTTTGTACACTGTTTATTACGGTTGCAGCATCAAATGGTTTAATGAAAGGCGTATTAATTATCTCAATATCAATACCTGCTTTTTCCAGAATTTCTCCGGCAACAATAACTTCAGATAATATATCACCTGAAGAAATGACAGTTGCGGCACTACCTTTTCGTAAGACAGATGCCTGTAAAGGATTCAGCTTATAATTTTCGTCAAATATACAAGGTACATCAATTCTTGATGAGCGAATATAAACAGGACCTTTGTGCTCTGCTGCGTATCGTACAGCTTGGCGAGCTTGTTCATAATCAGCAGGTGCAATAACTGTCATATTAGGAAGCCCTCTCATAAGAGAAATATCTTCTAATGCCTGATGACTTGCTCCGTCTTCTCCAACAGTCAGTCCTCCGTGTGCACCGATTATTTTAACATTTGCCTTTTGGTAACAGACGGAATTTCTGATTTGGTCATAAGTTCTGCCTGTCGCAAAAACTGCAAAAGTAGCTGCAAAAGGTATTTTCCCCGTAAGCGATAAACCAAGAGCTGTTGTTACTAGATTCTGTTCAGCAATCCCTACATCGAAAAAACGTTCAGGAAATTTTTTTGCGAAAGTCGAAGTTTTTGTAGAGCCTGATAAATCGGCATCCAAAACCACAATATTGGCATTATTTACGCCCAAATCTGCCAACTCTTCTCCAATAGCTCCTCTAATAGATTTTTTGTTATCTAAATTCAGCATAATTCCCCTTCTTGGATATTATAACACAAATACAAAAAGGGTGCAAAAAGTGTGAAAAATGAATGATTTATATGTCGATATGTTAATAAGTCCGTTTCGAGGTAATTTATTACACCCCATCCCGACCTTCCCCATAAGGGGAAGGAGTTTTCGCCCCTGATGGGGAGAGTTAGAGAAGGGTTATAAAAGAACAAACAGGTTGCCGACTAAAGCCAGTGGGTCTTAAAAGAGTATATAAGTTCGCTTTAATACGTTCAAGATAACCGGCGACTTACTTTTTTCGTCATTCTGACGAAAATGATTGGGCAAGTTTGTTTTGCCTCGGACTGAGTCCGAAGAATCGCCAAAACTTAAAAAGCTTTGTAATACTGAAAATACAAAACAAATTATGATTTAAAATAATCGCATATCAATTTTTCTTTGTGAGGAATAATTTTCTTAATATTTTCAATAATCGGATTTTTCTCAAGTTCTTCAAGCTCTTTTTTTAGAATAGCTTTTTCTAAAATAAGAGTATTATAAAGTTGGTTGCAAACGTCAGATGAATTTTGGTGTAAATGCAATTTTTTAATCTGCAATTCTTTTTGTGCAATTTTTTTCTTTAATAATTGTTTATTGTTCACTAAAATTGACCTCGCTATATAAACAATAATGCATTTTTTTTACTTTTTCATCAATCTTTTAGAGGAGTTTATCTTCTTTTGTAACATTATTTTAACAAAAGAGCAATTTTTATAAATGGAAATACTTTTATATTATGAATATAAAAATATAAAAACGAGGATATAGTACGTTTCTGGAGCGTACAGATTTTACATTGTAAATTTTTGTAACAATTTAATCAAAAAGGCTAAAGTTTTCAAAAAAAATGCCGATACTGATATTAAGTAGGATTGTATTGTTATGAAAATTTAGAAAGGAGATAACAATCTATGGCTGATTTTAAAGTAACAACAGAAATGGTGCAAGCTTACATGGCAACTCATGGATGCACTGAAGCAAAAGCAAGGGAGGAGCTGAGCAATTTATCTCCTCAAGAACAAGCAGACTTGGCTAGTTTGGGCGGTAAAACTGAAGCTTACGGAGATTATTTTTCGCCAAAAGTAACAAAATTTACGGCTGATATAAATGGTGAACCACACAAATTTGTGTCCGGAGAATACGATAAAGCAAACGATTTTACTGCAAAAGCAGGAACATTTGGCGAGAATCCTGTTAAATTTGTATGGGATGCAGTTACGGGTATGTTTAAAGTCGGCGGCTCTTTGATAGCAGCAAATCCTGTAAGCGCTGAAGATCAAAAAGCTGAAGCTAATGCAAAAAGGCAGCAACTTGTAGCTGATGCAAAGTATGAAGCTGGAAAAGCTGCATACGATAGAGTGTTTGCTAACGCTGATGCTACTGTAGGAACTTTCCAGAATTTCATAAGTTCTTTGGCTGACGATGCTCAAGGCAAGCTACCTGCTGATTTTGACGCAGAAAAATTTGAACAATCAATGGCTGAAATAAAGAACTTAATAGAAAAAGCTCCGGATGGTGCAAAACGTGAATTAATGAGCTCAATTGCAGAATTTGCACAAGCTAAAAGAAATGGTGATAAAGAAGGAATGAACGTTGCACAACAAAAAGTTCAAGATTTCTTTACTACTCAAATTACTAATAACACATTAAAACAAGTCGGGAAAGATGCTCTTACAGCTTTAACCGCATTAGGAGGAGCTTTTGCAATGGCATCAGGAGTCGGTGAACTGGCACTGGCAGCCGGTGGTGCCGCTCTACTGCTTACATCTTGTGCGGGTAGCGAAGACAGATTAGATTTTTCAAGTACTAATAATGTAACTATTATGACTAATATTACTATTGATAATACAAATAATATGAGTGAACTACTTGAATTAATGAGCAACAACGCAGATAAAATAATAAGTTTATTGAATGCTATTATTGACAAAATGAAATCATTTGGCGAAGATGCAGAAGACATTATAAACATTCTGAAGGGTTACGGTATTTCACTGAGTGAGATTGCAAATTCTTGCGGCGATATGCAAGATATCTTAAAAGCAATTCTAGTAAATCAGGGTATCCAACAAAATACGCTTGATTATATTGCGCAAAACGGAAATGATATTAAAGATTTGTTGAAACAAATAATTGTTGCTATTGAGAAATTAGGCAATGACCAAAATGCTAACTTTAACGCAATTCTTGAACAGCTTGTTCAAAATGGTGCTAAAGTTGATGATTTGGCGGCTCTACTTAAGAAAATAAATGAAAATGTTGTCAAATACGGTGAAACCGCTAAACAAACCGGTCAAGAAATTATTGCAGCAATCAAGAATCTGGGTGTAAATGTTTCAGCAGATATGAATGCAATACTGAATGCAATCGGTAACGATAGTCAAAAACTTGATGATATTAAAGCATTACTACAACAAATCAACGGCAATGTTGTAAAATATGGCGCAGAAGGCAAAAAATTGGGCGAAAAGATTCTTGAAGCAATTAACAAACTTGGTGCAAATATGGTTGCAGGCTTCAATGCAATTCTTGCTAAAATGGATAAACAGCCAAATTATATGCCTATTTTAGAAAAAATACTTGCAAAACTTGGTGATATTGATAATACAAATAAGACAAACTTTGCAGCAATTTTGGAAGCTTTAGGCAAACGTAACGATGTTGACTTAACAGCTTTATTAAATAAACTTGATGAAATTCTTCAAGCAATTAAAGATCACGATGTACACGTTACAGTCGATGTTACAGGTAAGGTAACTTGTGAATGTAATTGTGGTAAAGGTAATTGTCCAAACGAAGGTATAATTACTGAACTTAATAATATTCTGGGATAAAGAATACGCTGAATTAGTGAAGGCGGAATGCTGCACAGCATTCCGCCTTTTTATATCCCCTCACACAAGGGCAGCTAACTCTCTAATTGG
>CACZPB010000180.1 GCA_902782905.1 uncultured bacterium | reverse complement strand
GGTTTGATGAAATTCCTCAAAATACTGAAGAATATTGCTGTTTGCTCGTTCAATATCCTGATTACTACGGAGAAATATTTGAACTCAAAAAGCCTGATACAACATTTATTGTTTGCGCGAACCTGTCTGCTCTATCTGTGATTAAGCCTCCAAGAGAAGCAGATATTGTAGTCGGAGATATTCAACCGCTGGGTATTTCAATGAACTTTGGCGGACCTCATGCAGGGTATATGGCTTGCAAAGAACAGTATATGCGCCAACTCCCAGGAAGGTTAGTCGGAAGAACTGTTGATGCTGACGGTGAACAAGCTTTTACGCTAACTATTCAAACGCGAGAACAGCATATTAAAAGAGAAAAAGCAACAAGTAATATTTGCTCAAATCAATCTTTGATTGCACTTTCTGCCACTTTATACTTAAGTCTGATTGGAGAAAAAGGCTTTAGGCAGACTGGAATTATGTCTGCGAATAATGCGCACGCACTTTCAAAAATGCTTGCAGGCAGAGGTGTTAAAACTTTGAATAAAAATTTCTTTAATGAGTTTGTTATAGAGGTTTCAAATTCTGACGGATTTTTGGCAAAGCTTAAAGATGCAAATATATTGGGCGGTATAAAGCTTGATGATAAACACATTCTTGTTGCTGCAACAGAGATGAATAGCGAAGAAGATATTTTGGCTTACATAGAAGCCTTATAAGTAGAGGCGATTCGTCACTGTCATTCAAAATGACGTCTGGGTGTGATATTTGTTCTTTGGATGAATATAATTTCAAGTTAAAACAAATTCTATCATTTTTGTCATTCTGAGGGGAGTACCAATTCAGCCCCGAAGAATCGCCATAACTTAAATTTTATGCTAATAATAATGTATGCAGGAAAAACAAGGATATGTTTATATTATAACGAATGAATTAAACACCGTTTTATACATAGGTGTTACAAGCAACTTGCCAAAACGAATATATGAGCACAAAACTAAAGTAGTAGAAGGATTTAGTAAAAGATATAATTTAAATAAACTTGTATATTATGAAATTTCACCCTCTATTTTATCTGCTATCGAGCGAGAAAAGCAATTAAAAAGTAAAAAAAGAGTTTATAAAGAAGCTTTGATAAATGAATTTAATCCGGAGTGGATTGATTTGTATGAGAGAATATTGTAGAAAGTAATGGCGATTCTTCGGGGAGAACTTTGTTGTTCCCCTCAGAATGACGATATTTGTGGTATTCGTTTTATCTTGAAATTATATTCAATAAAAAAATAAGTCTGTACAAAAGACTGTCATTCTGAACGACAGTGAAGAATCGCCATAACTTTTTATAATTGGGGCTTCAAAACTTATGTAACAATCAGGCGGTGGAAGTTTCCACCGCCTGTTGTTTGTAAAATATCCGAGTAATTCGGGTTTTCTTTGATTCTTAAGCTCTGTCGCCTTTTGGAGCCATTAGGTAAGCAAGTGCGCCTACAACTGCTGCGCCTGCTGCAACGGCACCTGCTACTTTACCTGTACCCCATTTCTTTTCAAACAGAGGTTTGAGTTCAGCTTCGCTTTCTTTAAGAGCTTTTGTAATTGCATCTTTCTTAGAACCATTCTTTTCAATGAATTCTTTTGTTAAATCTTCAGCGCTTCTTTCAGCAGTCTTAGGAAGGTTTGCTTTTGCTGTTTCGACTGCAGCTTTTGCATCTTGTGCAGCTTTTACTTCATTAGCCAATTTTGCTTCAACTTCTTGTGCAGTCAATTTTCTTACGGCAGATTGTTTTGCAATCTCATTTTCGATATTTCCGATTTTTGACTCTATTCGTTCTAAATTTGGAGTTTTCAATTCAAGTTTTCTCTCAGGGAGCTCAAATTTATCGTAAGATATTTTAACTTCTTTCCCTGATGCATCAATAAGCTTGCCGCCTTCAATTTTAACTCCGCCCAGTCTTGCAATCTCTTTTTGTACATAATCAACATTTTTGATTGAATTGTCAAGATTTGCGATTTTTTGTTTAGCATCTTTTATTGCATTCTCAATAATCTCTTTATCTGTTTTACCATTTCCGCCTAATCTTACTAATTCTTCAATTTCTTTTTCATTGCCTTTAAAAGTTCCATCTGCCGAAATTTTTGCTTTTAGGCTCTCTAATTTAGTAATTTTAGATTGTTGAACAGTTTTAATACGTTGAATTTCAGCAGATAACTGTTCAGGAGTCATTTCTGCAAAAGCTTTCACTTTTTGTGTTGCTATATCTTTGCTAAAGGATTCAGAAACTATATCTCTGTATGTGTTAGCTACAAGTTCTTCTGCAGCAGCTTTCTTGGCACCAAGTTCTTTTATTGTATTTTTTGCTAATGTTTTTCGGTATTCATTATTTGTTCTTTCGGCAACAATGTCTTCTATAAACAATTTTGCATCTTGATACAATTTATTTTTTGCTTCAGCAATTTCTTGTTTACTCATACCATCCTGGAATTCAATTTTATTAATTTCTTTTTCTATTTTTCCAGGAGTATGTGCGCCTGATTTATCAGTAACACCAAATAGCCCTTTTGTAAATGCTTCTATCTTAGCCTTTTTGTCTTGAACTAATTTCTCTTTTGCAGCTATTTGTGCTTCTGTACCACCTTTTTTACGTAATTCACTTAGTTTTGCTTCTAAACCATCAAGTTCATTTAACAGTTTAAATAATTGTTTTGACTCTGTGTTAATTGTTGTATTTATTGGCTTAATAGTTGTTTCAATAGCTTTCATTTCAGTTTCAAGAGCTTTTTTTGCAGCTTCAGCTTCCTTTACAGCACGAGTTGTATCTTTCTTAGGAGCAGTTATAGTTTCTTGCTCGATAAGAGCTCTTTTTTCAGCCAATGCTTTTTCAGCAGCTTGTTGTTTTGCTACCAACTCTTTAAATTCAGGAGTTTCTTCTACGCCGAATTTGTTAGCTTCTTGGTATGCTTTTAAGTCTGCATCGTATTTTGCTTCGGCAGCTTTGAATTTGTCTTCCGCAATTTTTAATGCATTCTTTTGATCACCGTTTACGCTCTTGCCGTTGAATGCATCCTTGCCGTTCTCCTCTTTGATTAAGTCAGCATGTGAACTGTATGGTGCGCTTGCATATTTTTGTACTCCATAATAAGTTCCAACACCACCTATTGCAGCACCGCCAATCGGCCATAAAGGATTTACTCCTGTTTGCTGAACTTGTGAAATTTCATCTGCCATAACTAATTACTCCTATATTTTACAACTTGTTTTATTTTAAATTTTCTCCTGCCCCTTATGGGGAAGGTTGGGAAGGGGTGTTATAAAATCCCATTATTCCCTTTACATCTTTTTTGCCTTACATATATAAACACATCGACAAAATAAAAATTGCCATGTTTCGACTTGTGTTACAAGGAATATTATTGCACTATATCCCTAAAACTATTATATTTACTGAATCTTGGCTTGTAAATCTATTGTTACAAAACTTAATAAAAGATTGTAATTATTAAAAATAATGGCGATTCTTCACTATCGTTCAGAATGACGATATTAGTGGTATCCGTTTTAACTTGAATTTATATTCAGCTAAAAACAACTCAGCACAAAAGACCGTCATTCTGAGGGAATGATTTAATGAATTTGCATTGAATTTAACAGAGTCCGAAGAATCACCATAACATTACTAAAAGCGGCGGATTGATTTTATAATCAATCCGCCGCTTTTCTTGTTAATTTAATCTTATTATACAGCTACTTTAATAGCTTTTTGCGCTCTGTACAAACTTGTTTCTTTGCCCAGAATCTCTAATATGCCAACCATATCAGCACCGCAAGTTCTGCCTGTTATTGCAGCTCTTATTGCCCACATGGTAACTTTCGGTTTAATACCGTCTGTTTCTTT
This sequence comes from uncultured bacterium, assembly GCA_902782905.1. Lineage (GTDB taxonomy): Bacteria > Cyanobacteriota > Vampirovibrionia > Gastranaerophilales > Gastranaerophilaceae > CAG-196. The sequence continues at coordinate 9,414 of CACZPB010000180.1, read as the reverse complement.
CCAATATGCACGGAAATCCGCTAATTTTTCGTGAAGATTTTCTTCACTCCATTCCCAATCTTTTGCTTTATTGACAAAATCAACAAGAACTTTTTGTGCAACTTCTGTATCTAATGTTCCGCTTTGTGCTTCTGGGTCGATTGTGACATCTTTACCGAAGAAATAAGGAACAGCATCTGTGATATCAGAAAGAAGTGTTAATGGTTCACGGGTGATTTCGACCATTTTTGTATACTTTTCGTCACCGAGTTCATCCAAATTATATTTTGTCAAATACGGTTTAAGTCTTTCTTTTAATTCTTCAATCGGAAGCATTTTGATATAGTGACTGTTCATCCATTTTAGTTTGTCGTACTCAAATATTGAGTTAGAAGAAGAAATTTCGCCGATTCTGAAATCTTGCGCAATCTCGTCTACTGTTTTAATTTCTTCTCCGTCAGAAGGTGACCAGCCCAAAAGTGCAACAAAATTTATTAATGCATCTGTTAAGTAGCCTTCTTTAACAAAGTCTGAAACAGCAGTTGCACCGTGACGTTTTGAGAGTTTGCTTCTATCAGGTGCAAGTATCATACCCAAGTGACCAAATCTCGGAACTTCAAAGCCTAGTGCTTCAAATATCAGGATTTGTTTATATGTATTAGAAATGTGGTCTTCACCTCTTATTACGTGAGAAATTTTCATCAAAGCGTCATCAATAACAACCGCAAAGTTGTATGTCGGCGCACCGTTTGATTTCATAATAACAAAGTCGCCTATCAGGTTTGTGTCAACGTGAAGTTTGCCTTTTACCAAATCATCAAACTCAAGAATTGATGAATCGTGAAAAGCTTTTTGAGCTTTTGCAATATTAAATCTGATTGCGGGTTTTCTTCCCTCTGCTCTTAGTTTCGCTTTTTCTTCATCTGTCAAGTTTTCACACTTTTTAGAATAGACGTAAGCTTTTTTAGCCGCAGTAGCTTCTTCTTTTTCAGCTTCTAGTTCTTCAGGTGTGCAGAAGCATTCATAAGCATAACCTTTGTCAAGAAGTTCTTGAACATATTTGGGGTAAATGTCGAAACGTTGTGACTGTGTATACGGACCAAAATCTCCGCCAACATCAGGACCTTCGTCCCAGTTTAAGCCGAGTGCTTTTAATGAGTCAAAAATATTATCTACATATTCCTGACTTGTTCTCTCTGCATCGGTATCTTCAATTCTTAAAACAAATTTTCCGTTATTTTTCTTAGCGAATAAATAGTTAAATAAAGCCGTTCTAGCTGTACCTATGTGAAGGTTTCCGCTTGGTGAAGGCGCAATTCTTACTCTTACTTCTGACATATTTATATTCCTTCCTTTTGTTGTTGAGTAATACTCAACCTACATATATTAAAACACAAATATAAAACCATGGTATACTTATGTTATGCAAAGATATACCTATCTAAACGGAAGTGTAAAAAACGGGAACGTTATGAGGTGGCCCGTTAACACTCTTACGGTTTATATTGCTCCGATGAAATTTTACTCAAAAGTCGGTGAAGACCATAAATTCAGAAAAATGGTCATGGATGCATTCTCTGTCTGGGCTGCTGCCACAGGGGGCAAATTGAAGTTCAGAATTACAAACAATCTGTATGACTCTTTGATTAACGTTGATTGGAAACGAGTTGACAGACAGGCTCTCGGTCATTGCTATTTTAACTGGGATTCTCAAGGGAGACTTGCGGGGGCAGAGGTATCTATAGGGCTTACAGATGGTAGAATTCACCAGCAGTATGATAGTGATATAGAGGTTTATCACACAATACTTCACGAAATAGGTCATTCTCTGGGGCTTAATCATAGTCCGTACAAAACTGATATCATGTATACACCGCATCAATACGGTGTTTCTGCGCTTTCCGAAAATGATAAGTATTCAATAAATTGGTTATACAGACTATCAGCCGGAGCTTCTGTCAAGCAGCTTGCATCAAAGTACGGAATATCAACCGCTACTGATTTGGATGCTGTTATAAGAAAAATTGATGCGAAAAATAACTCGGTAGAGGAAAATGGCAGAATGCAAATTTCCGTAAAGCGCGATTTGTTGGAAGAAGCATCTAATATTGGTGACTTAAAGAAATACAAAATGATGCTACAGAATATATCTATAGCACCAAATGTAAAAGATTATCTAAACAATAATCAACCTAAAAAACGCTAATTATTTGTTTGCAGGAATTACAACAAATCCTGTATCCTTAATTACCCCTTCATTAGCTTCCGGAGTTTGAATTTCAGGAGTTTCGTTGTTCTTTGCTCTTCTCCACCAGCCTGATTTTTTAGCAGTTTTAACTTCTTGCTGAATTACTGTTGGTTTTGCTTCGTAGATGTTATTTAACTCCGGTGAAAAATTTTGTGTCGGGAAAGGATTTACTTCTCCGAAAAGATTGTCTGCAAAAGCAAATGTTGCAGTCAAGCACAAAACTAAAATTGATAATAAAATTCTCATATTCTGCTCCTTTTTTTTAGTATTATAACATATTATTTAAAAATGGTGAATTTGTATTTATTTTGTTTTATAATTTTATGGGGAGTATTAGAATGTATACACTTGTTTACACAATTAATAACGATGATAATGCGGAAATTGTTTATATAAATCTTACAAATGCCTGCACAAATGCGTGTATTTTCTGTTTGCGCACTCAAAAAGATGATGTTTGCGGACGTGAAATGTGGCATGATGACAATTATGAACTTGAAGATATCATTGAACAATTTAATAAGTATGAAAAAACTGCAAAAGAAGTCGTATTTTGCGGCTATGGTGAACCTTTTCTAAGAAAAGAAATGATGAAGAGTTTCTGCAAATATTTAAGAAAAAACTTTCCGTATATAAGAATAAGGGTAAATACCAACGGACATGCAAACGCAATATACAGAACGAACGTAGCGTTAGAGTTTAAAGGGCTGATTGATTCTGTTTCAGTAAGTTTGAATGCTTCTGATGAAGATCAGTACGATGAAATTTGTAAGCCTAAAATAAAAAATGCGTATGATGCTATGCTTGACTTCGCAAAATCTTGTAAAGCGATTGGTATTGATGTTTCCATGAGTGTTGTCACAGGTTTTGATAAAATTCATAATATTGATGTTAAAAAGTGCGAAGACATTGCAACATCTATAGGAGCAAATTTTAGAAACAGAGAATTTATAACAAACGGATATTAAGGGATGGCATTAATGGTTAAACTTATATTAGCGTCAAACTCTCCGAGAAGAAAAAAAATATTTACTGATATGGGGTTAAAGTTTGAGGTTATTCCGTCCAATTATGATGAGAAAACTGATTCGGATGAATTCAGCTACGAAAAAATAGAGGATATTGCAACTCAAAAGTGTTTGGATGTGTACAGGAGAGTTGATAATGAATCACTCGTGTTTGCAGCTGATACTGTAGTTGTACACAGGGGTAAAATACTTGGCAAACCTCATACCAAAGAAGTAGCTTTTGAAATGCTTAAAGAACTTTCAGGTGAAACACACTCTGTCGTAACTGCAATTTGTGCGATAAACAAAAAGATTAACAAAGCAGTCAGTATTTCGACCACCAGTTATGTTAAGTTTACTCCATGGACAGATGAGATGATACACTATTACATAGACAATTTTAATCCTCTTGATAAAGCGGGGAGCTATGGAATACAAGAATTACCTGAAGGTTACATTGACAAGTACGAAGGAAGCTTTGAAAATATTGTCGGTCTCTGTCCTGAAGCTGTCAAGACTGTTCTTGCAAAACTTGAATATAATATCTAGCAAAAAAATATTTTACGGTTTTTATATGATGTATAAGGAGTTTTGTTTTGAATACAGTATGTGGTTCTCAACCTAGTTTCGGTAAAATGTTTACAGGCGAAAATGCAATGATGGTTCTTAAAAATCCTAATTGCCCAAAGCGCATTGTTAATGAATATGTTTATATGAAGAAATTAATGCAGCGTCAGGGAATGAACAAGCTCCCAAATGTAGATATGCTCTTGGAATATTCAGACCGAAATAAAATGTTCGAGTTAGAGGTGCTTCCAAAAGACAGAAGCTATCCAAGCGGTGCAAGAAGTGCAGTTTTTGAACGAATTATTAATCGTCCGGATGTTTTGCAAAAAATGCATGAATGGGCTGATTATTGGAACAAAAAATTCGCACCAAAGCTAAAATAGACTTAATCCAAATTGTGGTGTGCAGTCTCAACAATTTCTCGTATATCAGGTTCAGAACCTTCTCCGGATGTAGCAAGCCAAACCAAGTATTCAATATTACCGGCTGGCCCTTTTATAGAAGAATATGTGAGCCCTTTAACTATATAGCCAAGTGATTTTGCACAATCAAGTACATTGTTTATGACTTGTAGGTGAGTATTCTTGTCTCTGACAACTCCGCCTTTTTCAACAAGCTCCTTCCCTGCTTCAAACTGAGGTTTGATAAGGCATATCATTTCATGAAACTCAGAACTCAAAAGTGTTTTAAGATTCGGCAAAACTTTTGTTAGTGATATAAAAGAAAGGTCCGATACAAGTAAATCCGCAACACTCTCACCTTCTGCATATATATCGTCATAAGAACATAGCTTAAGATTTGTTTTTTCTATTGTTTTAACCTTTTCGCTGCTTCTTATTTTCCAGTCAAGTTGCCCATAACCTACATCTACTGCATAGACGTATTTAGCTCCGTTTTGTAAAAGGCAATCCGTAAATCCGCCTGTTGAAGCACCGGCATCAAAACAAACTCTGTCTTTTGGTGAAAAATCGAATGCGTCTAGTGCTTTTTTAAGTTTAAAGCCGCCTCTTGATACGTAAGGCATCGTTTTTACCTTGAAATCATATTCTTTCGAAGAATCAATTTGATATCCTGCCTTCGTTATAACTTCTGTCCCAATCATTACATTGCCGGCTAGTATTGCTGCTGAAGCTTTGCTTTTGTTCTCAAAGTAGCCTAAATCAACAAGAACTTTATCTAATCTCTCTTTTTTCAAATCCCAAAGAACCTTTCTGCATTAGTTGTTGTAATATCAATAAGTTCATTTACCGGCATGTTTCTTAAAGATGAAATTTCTTCTGCTACATACTTTACGTATGCAGGCTTGTTTGGCTTTCCTCTGTAAGGAACAGGCGTTAGATATGGCGAATCCGTTTCCAAAACCAAGCGCTCAAGCGGAACTTCTTTTGCTACATCTTTAATTTTTACTGCATTTTTGAATGTAACAACTCCGCCTATAGCAATATACCAGCCTTCTTTTGTGCATTCTCTCATGAATTCAACGCTGCCTGAAAAACAATGAAACAAAATCTGTGAATTTTTGTTATACTCTTTTAAAATATCTAAGCAATCTTTATGTGCATCTCTATCGTGGACTACTATTGGCAAATTTAATCTGTTAGCCATTTCAATTTGTTTTATAAAGACTTCCTTTTGAATGTCGGTAAAAGACTTGTCCCAATAATAATCTAATCCTATTTCTCCGACTGCAACAATTTTTTTGTTGTTTTGAGAGAGATTTATCATGTGAGATTCAAATTCTTCGGTATATGTTCGTGCCTCTGTTGGAAACAAGCCTACCATACAATATATATTTTCATTTTTATTTGCTATTTCTACAATCTTATCTTGTGTGCCAATTTCTACTGAAGGAATTATCACCTTTTTGACAGAAAAATTTTTCATATCTTCAAGAATCGTTTGCAGTTCATCTTCAAGCATATCTATATGGGCGTGTGTATCTATTAAATAATCTTTCATAGTTTTGATTATATCACAATGGGGTTCGCTTAAAAAGAATTTCTAGTAACAAATGATTGAGTATTCACATTTACATTCATTATTTTTTTTGTTGTTTATATCCAGTTTGTTAATTCTATCTGCTGCTTTTTCAAGTCGTAGTCTGTACTCTATCTCAAGTTCCGGCGTAAGCTCGATTGTTAGTTCATCTCTGTTTTTTAAATCAAGATAAACAAATGTGACATTATCATTTTTAAAAAATTCTTTTACTGCAAGCATATATATCATAGTCTGATAATCGTATTTGGCACCTTGTGGCACACTGCCAGTTTTGTAGTCTAAAATATAATATCTGTCACCATTTTTAAGCAGAGCATCCAGTCTGCCGCCGAAAAAATAGTCTGCAACTTTTACTGTTAGAGAGTATTCTGTGCTGATAACCGAATATGAAAAATATTGAGAATTTTTTAAGTATTCCCAAATAGCTGCTTCTTTGCTATTAAGCGCCATTTCCATTTTTTCAGTGTTTTCTTTTTTTAGGTAGTAAGAAGCGAGTGCGTGAATATTTTTGCCCAGCTCAAAAATATCATCATCAACCGGCATATTTATGTTTTTAATATACTTAAAATAAAACTTTTTGGCGCAAAGTTCAAAAGTTTTAAGCATGTTCGGTGAAAATAGTTTTATGTTATGTTTGCTCAAAGACAAATCACTACACCCCCATACCGATTGTTATTTAGCATTCGAAATATGTGTAGTTAGAATGCGCGCTGAGCTCTTTTTCTATTTCTTCAAACGTTAATAAACCTTCAGTTGCACCGAACTTAGAAACAACACTTCCTGAGTTTACGGATGCGTACATAAGAGACTTGCCGATATCAATGTTCGTTCTCTTTAAAGTTCCGCAGAATGTTGAAGCAAAAGCATCTCCGGCACCGAGAGTTGAAACAACAGGAAATTCATTGTATGTAGGACAGAAATAATATTTTTTACCGTCATAAGCGTATGCACCTTTGCTTCCGTCAGTAATAACAATAACTTGATATTCCATAACCTTAAGTGTTTCAAGCATTCTTTTTATATCTGTGTGCACCAAGTCATGTGAGAATTTTTCTGTTTTTGTATCCGGTCTGACTTGTATACCGGTTGCCATCATGGCTTCTTCTTTATTCATAACAACAACATGAGCATATTTTAAAATTTTGTCTAAATGCTTGCGTCCTTTCTTTAAGCTTGTTGTACCTGCGTTAAAGCAAATTATTATGTTGTTTTTATGCGCAAAATCTACGAGAGGCTCTATAACGGCATTTGACTCTCCGTTTAGTGGTGCTACATATATAAAATCAGCATTTTTTACGGCCTCAAAATCTATTTCTTCTTCTCTTATCTCAGCATTAGCGCCCCTATGTGCCAAAACTGTTCTGTCGCCTTGGAAACTGAGCAAGATTATAGAAAATCCTGTAGAAGTATCCTTTTTTTGAATAATATGGCTCAAGTTGACGTTATGTTGCTTGAAAAATTCCAATATACCATCTGAATATATATCTTCACCGATTTTAAAGATGGCAGAAGTTTCAAATCCTAAGTTCGCAAAATTGCATGCTGTATTAACACCGCCTCCGCCGACTTTTGATGAAAAATCAGAAATATCAATCTTTGAACCGTATGGGTAACTCATAAAATCTTTATTGTGGTCTTTTGTACATACTGATACGATATTTGCCTCATCGCACTCTACAAAAACATCCATTGTTGCGCTTCCGATAGTTATAACTTTTTCCATTCCATTATCCTCTCTACTTTTTTTAATTATATCATAATTAATAGCAAAATTTATTTTTAGGAGTTTTTATATTTTATAAACGGAGAAATAAGAATGAATAAAATATCTTTCAATGGCAAAAATGAAGTAATATATGGTCTAAAAAAAGCCGCAATGTGTGCAAGAGCAGCGGAATATTCAAGAGCTGCTTCCTTTGGGCCGCGCCCTGTAGACAGGAGTATTATGGAAATGACAAACAAAACATCTATGGGTTGCTATTTGGACATGGTTTGTTATGATAAAAGCTTTACAGATACAATTTCTAATATGAAAAAAGAAGACATTTCGGAGTTGGGATCTTTGTTAAAAAATGAAACTGTACAGTACGGAGATATTACACCATTCAAACTCTTTAAAGAAAATTTAAAGAGCTTGTGCAAGCATTATAAAAAGACCATTCCTGCCAATGTAGTAAACGATTTTTTAAATAAATTAACGATAAATTGTAAATAATTGTAAAAAATATTTTGCAGCATGGTGTAATTTTTATTGAGCTATTCTATAATATGTATATCAAGATATGTGTTAGTTATATAACTTGAGAGAGAAATTATTGATTAGGGAAAAAGCATGTCAACTTTTGACAGTGCTTAAGAAAGGTTTAGAATGGCTCTGACTATTACGACAAATTTGCAGTCTTTGCTTGTGCAAAAGAACTTAAGTTCTGCTACCAATGCTTTAAATACAGCAATTGAACGCATGACAACAGGTTATAAGATTAACCATGCTGGTGATGATGCAGCAGGTTTTTCTATCGCAAATAATTGGGTTACAAAATTAGGTTCAATTGATATTGCGTCAGACAATGCTGCTATGGGTAGTGATATGCTTACAACAGCAGAAGAAAACTATAGTTTAATAACTTCTCATTTGCAAAGAGTGAGAGATTTGACCGAACAGGCTGCAAACGGAACTTATGGTTCTGCTTCAATAAATGCTATAGTAACAGAAATTAATGCTCGTTTAGATGAAATATCGAGAATTTCTGCTAATACTGAATATAACGGTATTAGTTTGATGAAGGAAAATCCTACGGCTATTAAATTACAAATAGGTATAAAAAATGATGCAAACAGTGTTATTACGCTGGCATCGTCTCTTTTTGCGAAAGCGACTGCAACTGCGCTTTTGGGAATTGCATCCATTGATAAGTTTACAGAAAACTGGACTGTAGCGGGTACAGATATTGCATCAAAACTTACAGTAGTTGATAATGCCATAAACAATATTTCAGCACGTGTTACAAATATTGGTGCAGCGCAAAACAGAGTGTCATCAGCAGCTTCAGCTCTAACGGTTCAGTCAGAGAATATCACTTCATCACTATCTACGATTCGTGATGCCGATATTGCAGCTGTTTCGTCGCAGTATATTCAAGCTCAAATATTACAGCAAGCTTCAGCTACACTTTTAGCGACTGCTAACCAATCACCTTCTGTAGCGCTGAACTTGTTATAAAATTTTAATTAAATTGTTGTTGATTGGGATATGTACTTATATATGAGATTGGAGAAATTCAATCTCTTTTTATTGTGCTACGCACGTAGACCAACTGTCGGCAGACAAAAGCGTGGTTACTAACAAAAAACAGAATTCCCAGTCTGCCTCTTTCGTGTGACCACAAGCTTAGCGCGATGAAACGCACGTAGACCAACTGTCGGCAGACAAATTATAACTTATTGCTTTATTGCTGTTTTTTTGGTATCTTAATCATGTCAAAATTATAAGAAGGAGTAGATTTATGGATTTGATGAAAGGTAAAAAAGGTATAATTTTCGGTGTATCAAATACTCATGGTATTGCATACGGAATTGCTAAGCAATTGCACGAAGCAGGTGCTGAAATAGCATTTT
>CACZPB010000179.1 GCA_902782905.1 uncultured bacterium | reverse complement strand
TTGCAATAAACATTCTTCTGAAGTTCTCCGCTTGGCGTTCTTCTGTTGATTTAAACTGTAATTTCCCGAGTTTTGTAACACCCTGAACCAGATTCAGAACGTCATCACCAAAAAGCTCTTTAATTTCTTCAGGCTTTGTATCGGTATCTTCAAGAATGTCGTGAAGAAAACCTGCCATAAGAGTATCTTTATCAGCTCTCAATCCGATTAGTATTTTTACAACTTCCATCGGATGAATAATGTACGGTTCTTCCGATACTCGATACTGACCTGCGTGGAGTTTCTTTGCAAACTCAAATGCACGTTCAAGTTCTTCTATATCTTCTTCGTGGTACTGCTTCTCAACTAAAAGTGCTCTTATTTCATCAAACGAGATTGTATACTGTTCCATAATATAGCTATCATAGTGTTTTTTGAGTAAAAAATCAACTCTGATTTTATATTTTGGTGTATAAAAAGTACAGGTGCGGGATGTGTGTAATATTCTCACCAACTTAACTATGTTTGAGATATAATTAAGCTATGAACAGAGAAAACGTTAGAAACTTTTGTATAATAGCGCATATTGACCACGGCAAATCCACACTTGCGGACAGGCTTCTTGAGGCGACAGGAACTATTGCGGAAAGGGATATGCAGGCGCAGCTTCTGGATACTATGGATATCGAAAGAGAGCGTGGAATTACAATCAAGCTTAATGCTGCAAGAATGAAATATAAATCAAAGGCAGGAGAGGATTATATTTTTAATCTTATTGACACTCCGGGGCACGTTGATTTTTCTTACGAAGTTTCGCGTTCGCTTGCTGCTTGCGAGGGGGCACTTCTTATTGTCGATGCAACGCAGGGTGTTGAGGCGCAAACGTTAGCCAATGTTTATATGGCAATAGAACAAAATTTGGAAATAATTCCTGTTATTAATAAAATTGATCTTCCTTCAGCAGATGTAGAGCGTGTGAAGCAGGAAATCGAAGAAATTCTCGGTATAGATTGTTCAATGGCAATACCGGTTTCAGCAAAAACCGGAGTCGGAATTCCCGATGTTTTGGAGGCTATAGTGGATTTTGTTCCTCCTCCTGTTGATACGACCGAAAAACCCCTGAGAGCACTCGTTTTCGACAGCGCTTATGATCCGTATCTCGGAACTCTTTGCTTCTTCAAGATTATGGACGGGAAAATGCGGCTTGGTGACAAGGTCAAATTTATGGCATCAGGAAAAGAGTACGAAATAGTCGAGCTCGGTTATCTTACTCCGAACAGAGTTCAGGTTGAAGAACTTGTGTGCGGTGATGTAGGTTATTTTGCAGGTTCTATAAAAGAGATTACAAGATTTGTCGGTGATACGGTTACACATGTTGAAACACCAGCAAGTGAACCGCTTCCGGGGTATAAAGAAGCTCTGCCTATGGTGTTTTCCGGCATGTATCCTGTCGATAATGAAGATTATCATGAATTAAAAGAAGCATTGGAAAAACTTAAACTTTCAGACAGCTCAATTACTTTTGAGCCTGAAACATCATCAGCTCTTGGTTTTGGCTTTAGATGCGGTTTTTTGGGAATGCTTCATATGGAAATTGCTCAAGAACGTTTGGAGAGAGAATATGATCTTTCTATTGTAACAACAGCACCTTCAGTAATTTATAAGGTACACAAAACAAACGGAGAAGTCGTTGAGATTGATAACCCTGCAAATCTTCCCGCTGCACAGTATAGAGATTATATAGAGGAACCTTACGTTAAGGTTTCAATCATTACACCGAATGAGTTTGTCGGTACGTTGATGGATTTGGCACAAACCAAACGCGGCATTTTTATCAATATGAATTATTTGGATAAAGTAAGGGTCGATTTGATATACGAAATCCCATTGAGCGAAGTAATTACTGATTTTTATGACCAATTAAAGTCCCGCTCCAAAGGGTATGCGAGTCTCGATTACGAATTTTGTGATTATAAACGTTCAAAGCTTGTAAAACTTGATGTAATGCTTGCCGGAGAAGTTGTTGATGCTCTTTCGGTAATTTGTCACGAAGACAACGCTTATTATATAGGTCAAAAGCTTACAGAAAAACTAAAAACAATAATTCCAAGACAGATGTTTGAAGTCCCCATACAGGCTGCAATAGGTGGCAGAGTTATTGCAAGAACAAATATTAAAGCTCTTAGAAAAAGCGTTTTGGATAAGTGTTACGGTGGTGATATTACTCGTAAACGTAAACTTTTGGAAAAACAAAAACGCGGTAAAAAGCGCATGAAAGCAATAGGCAGAGTTGAAGTTCCGCAAGAAGCGTTCATGGCAGTTCTGAGCCTTGATGAAGAATAATTAAACTTGATGAAGAAATAAAGGTGCGCCATTTGGCGCACCTTTATTTACAATTTTATAAAACACAAAGCCTATGAAAGTCCAGAAGAACTCAAGAAAGAGCTGTAATTCTGTTGCATTGAAGCTATCATATTTTCCATAGCTTGGAATTTTTTCTCAAGTTGTGCTTTGTATGTTTCTATGCTCTTATTTTGTTTTGTTACTTTTTCGTTAATCTTTTTGATGTTTGAATCCAATGTACTCGTTTTTACATCAAAGAAACCTACTGTTGCTTTAAGGCTCTGTTCAACCGCATCCTCCATCATTCCCAGAACGCTGTTGTCTCCTACAAGGAGAGCCTTTACGGAATCAGGATTTTCTTCTAATGCTTTTAGCAGCTTGTTCTCGTCTAATCTTAAAGAATTTGTATCAGCATTCAAATTGCCTGCATCAGCCGAACTTGTTGAGATGCCAATATCCGCAAGAAGGTTAAATATGCCGCCGTTACTGTCATTTTTGCCTGTAGCATAGCTTCTTACGGTGTTTTTGAGGCTGGTCAAGGAGCTTTCACCGTGAAGGTCGGCTCCGTTTGCCGTTACTGTATCAATTTTGCTGACAAACGAGTTGTATGATTCTATAAATCCTTTTACTGCATCAACAAGTCCTGAGGTGTCTTGTGTTACCTTGAGAGATGTTTGACCGTCTTCTTCTGTGCTGACTCTGTTAAGGGTAAGTGTTACGCCTTGCATTCTCGAAATGTCTTCCGTAACTGTGTTTGAGGTAGAAACCATGCTTGTTCCGTTTACAGAGAATATTGCATTTTTACCTAAAGTTTGAGTATCGGTGTACATTCTTGAAGCGAGCAAGTTTCCTTCTTCATCCCATTCTGAGGTTGTGAAGCCCATAACATCGGTAAAGTTGCTTGTACCGGCTTCAATATTTATGTAAGAAGCACCTTCTTTTGTAGAAGTTATTGAGAGTTTACCTGCTGCGTCATCCCAATATGCGTATGCTTGTGCTTCTTCATTGCTATTAATCTGAGAAATTAATGATGATAATGTTGTATCACCGTCAATTGTGAATTCCGCATTACCTATTGTGAAAGTGCCAGCTTTTATTACCTGATTAAAGCCGGCATCTTCTGCTGTTAATCTTGATGCTGTAGAAGCCTTGTATATAGAACTTGTTGAAGCATAAGTTCCGTCTTCTTGTCTTTCAAGACCTACAAGAGAAGTCAAATTTGAACTGTCGGTTGTAGCACCGATGTGAATTGTATCACCATCATTTAGTGCCGAGAAGCGTAAAACACCGCTCTCGTCGACTTCTGTATTAACACCAAAGCTCTCAAGTTTTGATTTTAAATCCCCCAACGTATCATCTTCGTTAATTGTTAAAGTATTTTTATGGCCGTTTACATAAGCGGTAAAAGTACCTGTTGATATGCCGAGATTTTTCAAAGAGGTTGAGTCGTCAGCAACTGTACTTGCAGGTTCTTTAGATAGAGCTTTTGTATATGTTGCAAGCTGTTGAACAGAAATATCATAATTCTGTCTGCGGGCATTAGAACCAACTGTAGCTGTAAATATATCGGTATTTGATGATGTCGCACTGTTTTTGGTAAACAGGTCAAATACTCCGCCAAATTTTGCGTCAGTAAGCTTTTCTATAGAAGTTCTGAGTGATGAAACAGCACTTCTTGTATCATTAAGAGTATTTTTAACCGTTGTATATTTTTGTGCTTCCTGCTGAGTTGTTGCAACTTTTTGTTGTTTAACGGAAATAAATGCTTCAACCCATGAAGACGTATCTAAGCCTGAAACCAAGCCGCTGAACGAAATTGCCATCTTTCAAAATCCTTTTTGTTTTAAAATGTATGTATACTATATATCACATTATAAAACATGTTTTAATCTATTTCAACCCTTTAGATGTAGGATATTGTTACAATTGTTAAGGTTTTATGATATAATTGGGGGGGGTAAATAGGGGGGTAAACAAAGGGGTAAATATAAGAGTAAATAAAATATAGTAGTAGCGTGGGTCTTGACCCACGAGCAGAGCAGTTTTGGAGGAGAGAGGATTATGAAAAAACCAAGTTGTGAGCTTGAAAATGAACTGTTTAAGAGTGTTTTTGACAAAACACCTGATTATATAAAAAATATGGATTTGATGAATTTTGATAATGTTGGAGAGTTCTCGTTCGTTTTAAAGCGTGAGCATCTTTATCCGCACTCTGAGGATAATCCTGAGGGATTGAACTTAAAAGATTGGTTTGCGAATTACTCCAAGGAGGCAAAAGTGTCGACAGCAGGCATAAGAGGTCCTCAAAATATTCTTTACCCTCAGGATACCAGATTTCCTATTAACCTTGTAGGTATTGTGCTTGCAACGTTAGCAAAGGCGCTGGTTGCAAGGGATAAATATGAAGGCAAAGAGATTAGAAAGCTTGTTGGAAGCGAGGTTAGATATAATTCGGAACTTTATCTAGATGCTATTGCAAGAATTCAGGCTGCGCAAGGTATAAGAACGCTGACTCCAGAAGGCAGAAAAACTATTCCTATATGGCTTGCTTCTTTTTTGGCTTTCAAGCTTGATTTGGTTGGAGGGGAATATATAACTTCAAGCCACGGAATTTCCGTAAAAACGGCAACAAAAGATTTGAACTCTCAAGGTAGTCAGTATTTGCCGGAAGAATCATTGGAGTTTGTTAATAAAATTAAGGAAATATTTGATATTGTTGAGAGAGATGGCAGTTATGAAATCAAAATAGCCGCAAAAAACAATCCTTTAATCGACGAAAATATTATGGCAAGGCTTAATGACGGTGTCGATTTGTATGTAGAGTACTTGCAATCCGGTGTGGCAAAAAATCTTGACGGCGTAAAGAAAATGAGTTCAAAACTTTTTGTTGAAAGTGTTGGAGGCTGCGCGTACAGGACGTTAAGCAGAGTACTTGAAAAGCTCGGAATTTCTGATAAATACATTTGGAATAATATAGAAGAAGACCCGTTTTTCCACTCTATTGGCAAGTATGATACTGACCCAAAAGGAAATAAAACTTTTTATGATTACTCGGTTGATGCCACAGTTGTTGCTAAACGTCAAAACGGTGAAAAGTTTTTCCCTGTAATTGAGTCACTTCATTATGAAAAAGTTTTAGCAGATATGCCTTTAGGTACGATAGTTTTGATAACTGACCCAGACCACGACAGACTTACGGTTTGTCAAATAGAGGCAGTTGGTAATGAGCCGATGCTGGATGATTTCGGAATTTCCTATATACCTTTGAGTGAGAGCAGAATACTTACCGTATACAGTGCAAATCAAGCATTCTTAATGCTTATGGACTATAGGGTTAAACAATTAAAATCAGCGGGTGCTTTCAAAAACCATCCGAGATTTATGATTAAGACTACAGCTTCAGCGCTTTCTTGGGATGAATGGGCGAAGGCAAACAATATAAAAGTTGTCAATGTTCCTGTCGGGTTCAAAGAAATCGCCAATATTATGAAAAAAGTTGAACTTCAAATTAAGAACAATCCTCAGGGAGATGTTGTTGTGGACGATGTTTTCGGTAACTCTATAAATCTTGGGGTTCAACCAAGAATGATATTCGGCGGTGAAGAATCCGGCGGAATGATTATGGGTTCAGAAGATTTGATAGAATCACTCTCCGGCAGGAAAGCTATTGCAATGAGAGAAAAAAGTGCAACAGAGGCAATTATTGTTGCATCATCTCTTGCGGCAAAGCTTGAGGAAGATAATAAAACTTTGTCTGAGTATTTGACTGAGATTTTTGAAGAAAATGATATTATTGCCAAATATGATGTAAGAGAAGACATTGCCTATTATAACGAATCTGAGCCAGATATTGAGAAACTCAAAAAATCAAAAACGGAAGGTGAAAAACAACGTACAAAGAATGACTTGTTCTATCTTTCGCTTGCGATAGCGGTAAAGGAAGGCAAAATCGGTATAGAAGATGTAAAGAAGATTTTGAATAATGCTTTCAATGAGCTTAATTTTGACAACTTAAAGGCAATAAAATTTGTAGGTGACGGAACATATCTTGAATTTGCCGATAAGTATATAGAAATCAGACCATCCGGAACTGATGCCAAGACAAAAGCTTACGGCGGAGGTGAGGATTTGGAAAACATTGAAACCTTCTCAAGAGTTTTGGGTAATTATTCAGGTGAAAGGACAGAACTTCATAAAGCTTTGATTTCAGACGAGTTTTATGAAAACTCAAAAGATACGGCGCTGAATTATTATCTCAAATTTGTGGAAAAAGATGCAAATAATGAGGAATTTAACATTCCTGAATACAATTATTAGAAGTATTAAGAGGGTGCAATGAAAGATTTATGGTTCAAATTGGATGACAAGATACGATTTTTGTTTGTTGGCGGGTTTAACTTTCTTTTTTCGTATTTCTTGTATGTAGTATTTTGCAAGCTTTTAGGTGAAAGTGCATACCAGTTTGCACTGGTTTTGGCGTGGGTGCTCTCATCCTTTGTATCCTATACAACTCAAAAATATTTGGTTTTTGCAAGTCGTGGCAATTGGATTAAGGAATATTTGAAATGCTGTACAACATGGTTTTTTAGCTATTTAATAAACGCATTTCTATTGGAGCTTTTGGTACAGATTATGCAATTGAATGTATATTTGGGACAATTTATTGCAACATTTACAGCTGCAGTATTTACTTATGTTCTTTTCAAGACATTTGCGTTCAAAAAGAAGTAGTCGGAGTATTATGGGAAAAAGAATAGTCTGTATAACAGTAATAATTGCTTTATTTTGTGTTTTTACTTGTATTAAGTATGACAGAATAAATTTGTGTATGACTTATCTTGCAAATCATACATCGGACTACGGCCAATTTGTATATGAAACGAATGTTAATCCAGATGGCTTTAGCAGCAAAAAATACAATCCCGTACGACACGCAGGCACATTATATTCAATGTATTTGTGTGAAAGAGTGTTAAAAAATAATAAGCTGAAATCAAAAAGAATTTTGGCCTCAAATTACTTTATTCACAAATTTGTTCATAAGCATTCAAACGGAATGTATATGGTATATGATGACAAAAAAAGAGCATCATTGGGCGGTGCAGGTTTGGCTCTTGCCGGTTTATCAAGCTTGAGTGAAATAGCGCCTGATTACATAGAGATATTACAAGGTTTGGGCAATTTTATTCTATATATGCAAAGGCAGGATGGCTCTTTTTATCATGCATATAATGTAAAAAAGGGTGAAAAAGATGCGGATGCATATTGCCTTTATTACACAGGCGAGGCAGCTCTGGGGCTTTTATACTTAAATGAATTCGTGCCGAATCAAAAATGGGTTCTGGCGGCAAAAAAGGCACTTTTATATAAAGTAAACAAAAAAGAGTACATACCGTTTGACCATTGGACGCTTATTGCTTCTAAAAAACTTTTTGAAACGCCCGAGAATTCTCTTAATGAGGAAGAAAGTCAAAAGTTGAAAGATTTTGCAGTTAAATCAGCTGATAAAATTATCAAAATGCAGATTACGGATAAAAAGAATCCATATCGCGGAGCACTACAAGGCAACTTGCGTCCTTGCAGTGTCGGTACTATTATGGAAGGTTTGATTGCAGCCTATGCATACATAGATGATGCTGAGGTAAAAAAACAAATAAAAGACTCTGTCAAATTAGGCTTAGGCTTTCTGTCCAAATACCAAATTAAAAGCGGCAGAGAGATAGGTGGTATACCTGCAAGGGCGAATTGGAAAGAGTCTGACAATATAAAATATTCCATAATAAGGATAGATTTTGTACAGCATGTCCTGTCGGCATTTGTAACGTATAAAGAGATGAAATAAAGTTTTGTTTACAATTCTTAACAAAACCCCTGTATACATGGCAATTTCTGAACTTCAGAATACTTTATACTAATATAGAAGTGTGAAATTGTAGGTAAATTGTATGGCAAATCCGATAATCAATCCTCCTCAAACTTATTCAGGGGTAACGATTCAAATCTCTAATCCGGCGGTAAATGTCGGTTCTCAACCACAGTGTACATGTTCTCCGCAGCAGAGCGGCGGATATTATAATATCCCACAAATATCTGCATATACGGGTCAATACGTTACAAACCCTCAACTAACCGGTGTACAGCAGACAGAGCAGCCGGCGCAGGAAATAAAAACGATTTCATATCCCCAAACATATCCGGCGGCTTATTATTTAAATAATTATAACCAACCTGTATATAATCAAAGCGAAGCAAAAGATAAAAATCATCAAGAAACTGCAAATGTGGTTGAACAACAGCTTCAACCGGAATTACAGCAGTATGAACAGACTGCCCAAAACCCTAATGACGGTTTGGGTATAGCTAACAAATATAATGCTTATGCAGCTTCAAATTCACAAAAAGAAACCGATTTGACAAAATCTCAAAATATCATCGGTGAGATTAACGAGCGTGAGGCAAAGATTGCTGAAGAGAAGAAAAATACTAAAGAGACAAAAATTGTAGCGTTAACCGATGAGTACATCAAGTCGTTAGAAAATTACTTGAACAACCCTAATGATGAAATTCGTCTAATGGCATCAAAAGAAATTTTAACAAGGCTTGATGAGGACAAAGACAGATATAATGATGCCGCATTGAATGCTCTTTTAAACAAAATGCTTCAAGACCCGTCAAAATTGATTAGAGTGGCAGCGCTTTCGGCATTCTCTTCAGGTCTTGCGTGCGGAAACGATTATACAGTAAATCTGCTTCATAATATTCAATCAAATCCGAATGCGGATAAGGAAGATGTATTACAAGCAGCGGACGTACTCCTAAGAATGTCAGCAGGAGTAGAGGTAAAAAATATACCAAATCCTCAGGTAAAGGAAACCAAAGAAAACCAATAGGTGAATTATGGGAATAGCATCAACATTAATGTATAAAACAATTGGTATTGCAGGCTTAAGCTTTGCAACATACGATGCGCTAGGTAAAGCAGCTGTTTTTTCGAAAGTCGGTGAGCAAACCGCAACGGCAGATACCTTTGAAAGCACGATTGCGGCAAAAAGAACGATGAGTACTTCCAGCGGCACTACAAATGTAATGCAAAGTAAAGTAGCAGAGTTCAGAAGTTCAAATCCGATAATACCGTTTGTAGGAAAATTTAAAGGGTATATGAAAGGGTTCTTGCAATCGGCAGGTGAGAATATAATTCCGATAGTATTTTCAGGCATGGCACTTGCCGGCGGACAAAAAGCTCGCAAAGCCGGAGCTATTGGACTTGGCGGTTATTCAATCTATATGGTGCTAAAAGAAGGCTTTGGTATCGGTAAAACAACTCCTGTTGATTAAACTTTGGTTTAGGCACTCTTTTTAGTAATTGTTTTAGAATAATTCTCAAGTTTATCTTGAAGGTTGGCTTTGTGATTGTCTATTGCGTCATTAACGTCGGAAAGTAATTTTTTCTGAACTTGCTTTTCCCTGACAAAAACATCCATTTCTTCTTGCTTGGCATAAGATTTTATTCCTGCTTTGTACAAGAATCTCGGTCCCAGAAACATCATTGCAACAGCAGCCGCACCTATTCCGAATCCTCCTGCGTGCCGCCATGATGTAGTATAACTTCTGGCAATAACTGTCGTCAGAGCTCCGGTCACAACTGAAATACCTCCTGCGTTCAATACTGCAAGCCGCCTTTCCATTTTGCGATTTATAGGATTTTCATAAACACTTGCATCCCCCCTAAATGAAACCTTAGGGGTTAAGGCATTCACCGGTTGAATCATATTTCACACACTTTCTTTATATTCTCTATAATTTTATTTTAAACCAGTTTAAAAATAATGTAAACCACTCTAAAGAGTGGATTTTTGGGTGTATAAAAAACACTGTCTGAAGGTTTAATGTTTACTCTAAGAAAAAAGTATGATGTTTCAAATCAGTTTGATTTTAAACTGAGATTATGCAGCAGCTCTTTTGTCGAAAGGAGGTGATAGCATGAAACTTGCAAGCTTTTTTAAGTTAGTAAAAATGAAAGTAAATAAATATGACAAATATGCTTCAAACCCGTTTAAATCAAAGCCTGATTCAATTAAGCTTATTTGGATTGATGATAATACAGAAAGGAAAAATCTATAACATAGCGACATTGATTTTGCCGAATTTTGCAGACAAATCATCAATGTGGTGAATGAGATAAACGATAGGTTCCAAATCTTTTTCATTCAAGTCAATGATTGCGCCCCAATCCGCTCTTGCGTGATGGGCTGCAATCATTTTTGCAACCTTTTTAAATCCCGCCATCATGCAGATAGAAAAACCGTACTGGGAGTGTGATACCCACTCTTTGCGGAAGTCTTCGTCATAATCAATCAGTCCTGTTTCCAAGTCTACGGTATATTCAAATATTTTGCCGATATCGTGTAGAAGACATGCCGCAAATACATTATCTTGATTGATTTTTTGGAAAAATATTTTAAGATTGGCTTCCGCATAAACCAAGGTTTCAAGTGTGTGTACCATAAGTCCGCCGATATAGTTGTGGTGCATTAATTTTGCAGCAGGCGCAACAAGAATTTTTTCTTTGTTTTCTTTATAAATTTTAGAAACAAACTCTCTTAATTTTTCATCTGATATTTTTTCTATGTATTCCAAAAGTTTGTTAAATGTTTCTTCACGTTCTTTTTCGTCGAGTCCCGTCTTTGCCTCTTTTATTAGCTCAAGTGCGCTAACAAGACAATTATTATATTTTTCATTAAACGAGCCGGAAACTATTCTAAGCTCATTGCCGCTTCTAAAAAGCTTTGCATCCATTCTGTTAAGCGCTTCTTCCCAGAGAATACAGTTTAAAATCTCATCCGTTTTAGGATCTTTGAGCTGAAGCTTGCCCATTTTTGTACCGGCTTTTGTGTCGCCTATAGAAAAAGTAACAACTTGGTAAATTATATCAGTGCTAAACATAAGTATTCTCCATTCTATCCGTAAATTTTACCATAAAAAAAGAACTGAACTTAGTTCAATTCTTTTTAAGAATCTTTTTTGTTTTTTGCATCTGCTCTGTCGAGAGCATCACCTGCCATACCGCCCGCGACACCACCGACAGCCGCATAAACTCCGTATGCAATAGGAGCTGCAAGACCGCCGCTAAGAGCTGAAATCAGACCCATGGCACCAAGCCCCAAGAGGGCACCTACGCCAGCACCTGTGCCAACTCTGCCTTTAAAAGACAATGACTCTTCTCTCATAGCTTCTGCTTGAGTTATTTCTTGTCTAAGAGCTGACATTTTTTTATTTCTGACTATAGGGGTGCTAAGCCCATAATTTCGGATAGCATTTACTCTCATAATGTAAAACCTCATGTTAACACACGCCGTCACTTTACTACAAAAATTAGAAAATGTCAAGTGTTTTGTGCAAAAAATTTACAATATAGCCTGATTGTATACCCATCGAGAGAATATTATTTGCCATGAAAAAACTTATGATATTTCTGTTATGATGAATGAAAAATACCAAGAGTATAAATATGACAGTTGCACTTCAAGGGGAATTTGTTCGGTTAATCCTAAGACATCTTCTATGCAAGAGATTTTAATTCTGTATTTAAAATTGGCTGCATATTATCTGATTAAACTATCTGAACATTCTGATGCTGATGAAAAAATGAGAAATCTCATTTTAAATACCATATCGGTTATTGTATCCGGTGTTGAACTTTCGGAGGCTGATTTTAGCTCTCTTGTTAAAACTTTTAATAAGGAAATTCCGTTTGTAATCAAAAAATATGAGCAATTCTGTTTTGAACACAATTTAAAGCCAAATTATGTCAAAACGGTTTTGAGACTTGATAAAAGGACGGATATAATACGCTCAATTAGGCTAGGAGAAAAAGAGTTTAACAAAAAAAATCGGTTAATGTCTTCGAGTGCTTACGCCTTGTACAAAATAATGTTTTCAATTGCCAAAAGTATTTGTTTGAATGTTTTGGAACTGGAGGGATATGGTTTTAGTGAAAACAGAGGATTTATGTCAATATTAGAACTCTTAAATATGATGAATAACGAGGCTATGTCTGAGGAAGATTTATCCAAGTCAATTATTGATTATGCAAATAAAAATCACTCTTTGACGGAAAAAATTCGCTCTTTGCAAATCGAACGTTACGGGGCTCAATCATCAAAAGAGCTTGAGTATTCTACTTATAAAGGTAAGGCAATACTTGTTGTGGGTTCAAATATCAGAGAGCTTGAAACAATTTTGGAGGAGGTAAAATCCAGAAAAATAGATGTTTATACTCACGATGAAATGATGTTGGCGCATACATTTCCAAAGTTCAGCGAGTATAAACATTTAAAAGGTCAATATGGTCATGGTACAGAAGGTTGTTTGCTTGATTTTTCTACATTCCCAGGACCAATAGTTTTAACGAAACACTCGCTCCACAATGTTGATAATTTGTATCGAGGTCAGCTTTATACGACTGACATAATTTCTTCCAAAGGTGTCATACCGATTCGCGGAGATTTTTCCAAAGTTATTACGGCAGCTGAAAATTCGCGCGGATTCAAAAAGGGTAAAAGTTGTGAGACAGAAACAATAGGATTTTCTTACGATGAGCTTTGGGGGGAAATAAAAGACAGAATAAGCACTCAAAAATATTCAAGGGTATTTGTAATAGGGTTAATCGGTACGTCTCCAGCGCAAAAAGAATATTTTGAAAGAATGCTGCAAAGAGTTCCGCAAGAGGTTTTGGTTATTTCATTTACTTGTTGCGAAACTGACAGAAGCAATGTACTTTGTATAAATTCAGGATATGATTCGTTTATTGTTTCAAAAATAACGAACGATATCAGCGAGCATACCCGACTTCCGATAAACTTGTTTTATCCGGAATGCGGCAGACATTCAATATCCTCGATGATTTATTTTTCTCAAAAGCCTAATGTTTCCGTTCATGTTGGAAAATGTGCACCTATGATATTTAATCCAAATGTGCTCAAAATTCTTACAAAGATGTTTAATATATATCAGCAAACAAGTGTTAAAAATGATTTATCAAAAATTCTTGAGCAGTAATAATGTTTGGTTTATACTTAATAAAGAAATAAATAAATTTTGATAAAGGATGAGAATATATGTTGAAGCTTATAAAAGATAGTTTTGGAATAACAAACAAATATATAATATTGGCAACGCCGTTGATTTTGTTTTCGTTGCTTTCCAGTCTGTATTTGTTGTTTTCGATAAATGGCAGCAAAATAGGTCTGGCAATAGCGGCAGTATTGTTTGTTTTAATGTTTGGTGCTTTTTTGTCTGGCTGGCTTTATATGACTACAAGGTGTGTTAAAAACTCGGAAGATGAAGATATAAACGGGTTGATAAAAGAGTTTCCGGCAGGGGTTGGAGAATATTTTCTGCCGACTCTGTGTATGGTTGTGATTTCTTTTATTTTGGGGTTACTTCTTTTTATCTTGAGTATGATTATCGGTGTAAAGGCAATCGGAGATCCTCAAATTCCTCAAACAGCATTTTCGGCTTCTATGAATTCTGTAGGGGCGATGAAGAAATTTGCAGCTTCTTTAACTAATGAGCAATTGATAAAAGTTAATCTTTGGAATTTACTTCTGTTCTGCACAATGGCTTTGAACTATTTTCTGGTGATTTTTTATGCGCCTGCAATTTTTATGAAAAATAAAAATCCGTTTATTGCATTTGGCATTGCACTAAGGGATTTGTTCAGCAGGAAATTTTTTAAGAATATTTTATTATATATTTTTGTATCAATAATTTATTTGGTATTATCGGCACTGGTGGCAATTTTTGGCGGAAATGTTTTTATGCATTTTGTGTTTACTTTGGTCAATTTCTATTTTATAGTTTTTGCTGCGGTTCTAATTTTTAATTATTACTACATAAACTTTATTAAAATAGGCGGAAATGTTGATAAAACTGTCTAACTCCGGAGTTGATTTTTAATCAAGGTTTGGGGTATATACATGTTATGAAGAAGTTAGCGGGAGTATTTTTAATATCAACGTTTTTGTTATCTAACGCCGTTTTTGCAGCAAATACAAGCGGGGTTGTCACACTTGATAAAAGTGATCTGGATACTCCTCAGCTGGAATTTGAAAGCGGTACAAAGCCTGTTCAGGGTTCTCTTTTGGTAAATAATTCCGGAGAACTTGAAGCTATGATAGATGCTCAAAAAGAACATGACATAAAGGATTTGGAAATTTTATGGAAGGCTACTGTCGAGAATAATCAGGTTATAGAGTTTGCGCTAAAAAAACTTGCGACTCCGGAATCACAGAGAAGAATTCATTCCTCTCTGATGGCAAAAACACTTTCCGCAATAGTTTCTGGAGCTTCATTTATTCCGAGTCTTATGGGCTCAAATTATGGAGTTCAAACAGCGGCTTTTTCTGCGGGGAGACTTGCCCAAGGACTCTTAAACAAAAAAAATATGCCGACCGAGACGCCGCTCACAGATACAGAATTAATTGAGCTTGCAGGCATGGTGGAAGATTTACAGGACTCTTTAATAAGCTCTTATTACAATTATAAAAATACTTTGGGTCTTTTAAAGGATACCCGCTCCAAGATGCTTCTATACAGCAAGAATTACTCAAAAGCACTGGAAGGCAGCGATATTTTGGAAATATCAATTTCCTCCTCTCTATATAATTCTATGAGAATTAGAGAGTTCAATCTTGAGCAGGCTGCCAAGAAATATCATATACAATTGCAAAGACTTGCCGGTAAAAAGGCTGTAGATAGTTTGGAATTATATCAATACGATTTCAATTCGATGTTGTATAAAGATAATAAAACTCACCAAAAGGATGAGCAAAAATCAAAATCGGGTAAAAAAGACAAAGGGGGTAGCAATGCAAAGAAATAAGCTGTTTTCTGTGTTGCTTCTTATAGCCTTTTTTGTTCAACAGAGTGCATTTTCTGTTGAACTTAATGAACTTAAGGAACCCAAGAAAATTCTATACAGAATGGGGACTTCTGATATACCTGAAACACCCGCTGTTACAACAAATGAAATTGATTTATCCACTGAGGGAACTGAAGTAACTCCGGTTGTTTATAAACCGAAAGAGGAAAATCCTTCGCCAACTTATGCTGATTTGAGTATAAAAAGCATGGCTATGGAAATCTCAAAGTCTATTGAGTTGGATTACAATGAAATGCTTGAAGATTTGTCTTTGTTGTGGCAAGGAGCTGCAATGAAGAGTGATACAATCAAGTTTGCAATTTATAAACTCTCTAATCCGGACAAGGATAAACCTGATGACGGTGCAATTAAGAAAGTGCTTTCAACAATTGCCGGCATGTCAACCTTCTTGGGCGCAGGCTCAGGGAATCCGATTCTTGCGAGTGCGGCTCTTATCGGCGGCAATACTCTTGGTATAATGTCAAATGATGCTAAGGCATTGAACTATAAATATACTCAAGTCACTGATGCGGATATGATTATTTTGGTCAGAAAAGTTGATGAACTTCAGCAGAAGGTTGTCGATATTTATTATGACTATATGACGGCAAGGCAGCTCTACAGCATGACGGCAAAAATGGCAAAACAATGTGAGGGCAACTATAGAAGTTCACAAAGTTCTAAAAGAGAAGTTGTTATGGTAACTGATACTTTCTACAGAGAAGCTCTTGACGAGCAAGTCAAAGCAAGAGGCGCATATTTTGAAAAACGTTCACAGCTTGAACAGTTGGTTGGTAAGGATATTTTTCAACAATTTGAATTAAGAGTAGACGAGAGAGAAAAATAGATTTTCAGCTTTATTTACAACATATACAATATGTGGTAATTTTGTATTATAAATTCGAGGTGTGAAAATGTTTAATAAGAATATGGAGTTTATAAATAATGAAGCGCTAAAATCAAGATTGGCGGGTATGAAGCTTGAGGAATCCCGTTGGGATATTTCATATTGTATGACTCCTACAAACGATTATCTTCTTTTGAAAAATGATGTTCCGCTCGATGACATCAATGATCCTCGCGGTGCAATCAAAGATATGCTGAAAAAAACCATTAAATCACCAATGGGAGCTAATGATATTATTATCACTTTTGGAATCGGCTTGTGCTATTTGCTTGACGAGGTGTTTAATACCTATCCTTCAAAAATTCTTGTTTATGAGCCTGATATAAAAATTTTGCATTTTGTTTTAAATAATGTTGATATCTCAGAGCATCTCTCAAGTGGCAGAGTATATATAACAAATGATTTGAATGAACTTTTGACTAAGTTGTCGGAAATTTATATCACGAAAGATAAAGTTGAAGTTGTTTATCTGAAAAATTATGCGGTGGTTAAAAACAGGGAACTGTTGGAACTTTCGCAAAAGGTTTATGAGATATGCAAGAGCAAGACGGTTGATGTTAATACCATTGCTAAGTTTTCAAGGACTTGGCTTGTAAATACCGTAAAAAATATTAACATAATAAATGCCGGCAGTTTTTACAAACTCTCCGATTTGGAAGGAAAGTTCTTTGGGCAAACGGCTTTAATACTTGCGGCAGGGCCTTCTTTTGCAGAAAACATAGAAAAAATAAAAGAAAACAGGGAAAAGTATGTAATTTTCGCTGTTAATAAAGTCTTGAGAACTGCAATTACCAACGGAATAATTCCTGATTTTGTTGTCGGTCTCGATGCAGAAAATTTGGCGGTGACGTTGGCCGGCTTGGAAGAATATTTGCCTAAAATTACATATATAACTGATTTGAGAGCTGAAAGTCAGGCTTATAATTACAATTTTAAAAAAATCCTTGTCTCTTTTGCATCAAATGATATGGTCATCAAGAAAATACAAGAGCATAACAATTTCATGAAGCTCTATGAATGTGGTGGCTCATCGACAACAATGGCGTTTGTATCTGCGGTAAAAATGGGCTTTGAGAAGGTTATTTTTTCAGGTCTCGATTTGGCTTTTAAAGATAATGTAATGTATGCCGACGGTGAAAAAATCAACAGAATATCCGAGGATAAAATTGCAATATATAATGTGGAAAAAAATCTCACAAAGGTTAAGTCTGTAACAGGAGACGAGATTTTAACGAGAGATGATTACGCAGCATTCATAACTCATTTTGAAGTCTTAATCAAAGATTTGGGTTATACGGAAATTTATAACACAACATCTTTTGGTGCAGATATAGAAGGTATGCGAAACCTTCCTTTTGAAAGTATATCGCTTTTGAACACATCTAACACGACTGCAATTATTCTGGGCGAGCTTTCTCCGTTTAAATTGGAAACAAAAGATTGGGCGCAGGAAGAACTTTTTGCAATAAACACTGTCATAGAAAATCTGTCGAGGGGAGAGTTTTCTCAGGCATTATTGTCTTCAATTGTAAAAGCGCCGATTTTGTATCAGTATATGCAAGCAGATGTTTTAAAAATTTTGCACTCAAGTATAAACGATGAGCTTGTTTCTCAGTTTATGGACGATACAAAAACTTCGGTAAAAAATGTAGTAGATTTATTACAAAAAAATAGGATGATTTGATTTATGAAAAAACTCACACAATTATTTCTGGCATTAGTGCTTTCTACCGCCGTAACTTACGCGGCAGAGAATGTAAAAGTTAGTGCACTTGAAGAATTTAGCACAGCATCTCCTGCTAAAACA
The DNA here is from genome assembly GCA_902782905.1 of uncultured bacterium. Taxonomy (GTDB): domain Bacteria; phylum Cyanobacteriota; class Vampirovibrionia; order Gastranaerophilales; family Gastranaerophilaceae; genus CAG-196. The sequence continues at coordinate 1,355 of CACZPB010000179.1, read as the reverse complement.
ATAGATGTAAAGGTCTTATCCGGAGCTGAGCTTGGCGGATTGATTTTAAACGAAGGCGATGTTATTCACTGTGAAGTATTGAACGTAACGCCTCCCTCTGTGGGTAAACGTGACGCTTCGTTTACGGTAAAACCCATTTCTTTAAATGCAGGTACTCCCATTGAAGGGAATTGGGTTGGCAGGTATTCAAAGAGCGTTCTTTCCAAAGAGGAATTAAAAAATTTAGATGCAGGTGATGTAGCACTCAGCGCAACAAAGACAGTTGGAGGGTTCTTTAAAAAAGGCTTCGGTCAGGGTGTGTCTTTTGCGCAAGGTATAGTCGAAAATGACGGCAAAAAACCGATTCGCTCAGGTTTGAAAAAGGTTTACAATGACTCTCCACTTTCTTACGTTGAAAAAGGTACGGATTTGACGCTAACCCCTGAGTCCGGTTTCTATTTTGTGTTCAAAGAGTTAAAATAATAATACAAATGTTTTTATAAAAAAGGGTGACTTTAATAGAAAATAAAAAATCAAATTTTTCTTTATGGTTGCCCTTTTTTAGCATGTTTTAGAAATATATAAAAATAATAGTATGACACCCAAAAATATAAAAACATTCTTTAATAAATCTTTACACAAATGGCTGACATGCAATAAAATCGCTTGCATTCAAAAATTTAGCAAATATTATTGATATATGATGACTCATAGTGCCATCAATTGAAAGCCGAAACAGAGGAAAATAATGGCAAAAGACGTAATAGAAATTGAAGGAAAGATTTTGGAATCAATGCCTAACGCAATGTTCAGAGTTGAACTTGAAAATGGGCATGAAATCTTAGCTCATATTTCAGGTAAAATCAGGAAAAATTTTATAAGAATTTTACCCGGTGACAGGGTTAAGGTAGAGATGACTCCTTACGATTTAACAAAAGGCAGAATTACATTTCGCTTAAAATAGTAAAAATATAAATAGTACAAAATAAAAAGGAAAAGAAAAATGAAAACAAGAAGTTCAGTAAAGCCGATGTGCGACAAGTGCAAGGTTATCAAGAGAAAAGGCAGAGTAGCCGTAATTTGTGAAAATCCAAAGCACAAACAAAGACAAGGTTAGATTTGCCGTAGAGTGACGGCGAGCGCAAGCGAGACTAACTCGAAGTATCGCGGAGTTGAGTGAATGACAATTTTGCGTAAGCAAAATGAAATGAACGACAACGGAGCGTGAAGGCACAATCTAATATGCAAAAACAAAATAATAAGTATAAGTAGTAGAAAATAAAGGAAAGAAAACATGGCAAGATTAGTAGGGGTAGACTTACCTCGTAACAAAAGATTAGAAATAGCTCTTACCTATATCTACGGAATAGGACCTG
>CACZPB010000178.1 GCA_902782905.1 uncultured bacterium | reverse complement strand
CGTAGTTTCCGTCAACTGTAATTGTGTTTTTTGACATAATTTATATCTCCCTTTCTTTTCTGTTTTTAAGGTAATCAGTTTTTATAACTGATAAGGCTCCCTTTTAAGCCTTTAAAATAATTATAAAACAAACAGGGGCAAATGTAACAGGAAAATTAAAAATTTAAAAACAAAAAAGCAAAAAATATTTTTACGAGTTTTATAGAAAATATGATTACATTTGAAGGCAACAGAAATTTACTCAAACCGGCAAAACTCCTTGAAACAAAGACCCGTAACACATATCCCCACATTTCAACCAGCAAGCTTAGAGTTCAGATTGGATATTTAGGTAAAGACCCTAATTTTTTCACAAATTTAAAGAGGGATTATAGTGTGCTCAGAAAAATGATTAAAGAAAGCGGCGACTATTATTCTTCTATAATTTACACGCTTTCTGAAGGTAAAATTGGAAATTGCACTGAAGATGCCATGTTTACAGAACTTATAGGAAAAATCAACGGACAAAAAAATATTTATACCGGAAGTATTGGAATTGATAACAACGGAAAAGGAAAATTTTTAGATCACGTTATCGCTTTTATAACAGATAAACCGGTAGAGGGCAGTAAAAAATATTATTTAAAAAATAAAGAAGCTGTCATTATTGACCCTTGGCTCGGTGTTACGGATTTTGTCGGGAATTATTTCACAAAATTAAAATCTATTTACAGAAAAACTTTTATGTACACAAATAATGACCTATTTGGCACATTTTCTAACGACAAAATTGCAATGGAATTGCTTCGAGCGGAATCAAAAAATCCAAAAGAATTTAAGGCAAAGAAAAAAGAGTTTTGTCCAAAAGTAACACTCAGCATTATTCCTTTTATTGACAAATCTTTAAACGCAGAAAAGATTGATGAATTAAAAACCTTTTTCCCCGAACTCATAATCAAAAATTTCAAAAAAGTGGAACTTAAAAATGATTAAAAATATGATTTCATTTGAAAGCAGAAAAGCAGAAATAAAATTTGCAGACACTATTGCGAGAAAAGCCCATGGCGCTTACCCGCACATTTCCAGCTCCATGCTTTTAAACAGAATTAACAGAGGTTCAGGTTTTAATAAATATGAAGCAGCAAACTGCTCCGCAGAATTTAGAAAAATTAACAGCAAAATTGATGATCTCAGAGCCTCCACTTGCTATGCCCCGGACTATTACTACACACTGATACATGAACTTAAGGGTCAAAGGGTCGGAAACTGCTACGAAGAAGCCTTGCTTGCAAAGTTTATTGGCAAATTGAACGGCATAAAAAACATTTTTGCAGGCAACATATTTTTTAATGATACAAAAAACAACTCGGAACATAACATCGACCACGTAGTTGCCTTTATAACGGACAAAAAGGATAAAATTAATGGAGAATTTTATTTTAAGAATAAAGATGCAATTATAATTGACCCATGGCTTGGTATTGTTGATTATGCTTCAAATTATTTTAAAAAACTTCAAACGCAATTTAGGGGATTCTTTAAAAACATTCCGGAAACGGATTCATATAACAGGTTTATTAACCCTAATTCATTGACTCCGGAAGAGTACAGACAATATATGGCATATTCAAAAGCCAGATATGTATTTAAAATTCTTCCGTTTCCGGACTCTGCTACAAAAAATGAAACTCTTGAAAGATACAAAAAAAATTTTCCGGAACTTTTAACAAACAAAAAATAAATTAATTTGCTTTATTGCATTCTTCCTGTATTTATTAGATAATAAAAATAGCCTGACTCCCGAGTCAGTTCTTTGGAGAAAGGGGCTAAGAACTAAAAAAGTCGCGCCTCTTTGTGGTGCGATTTTTCTTTATGGAGAAATTATGGAAACAAGAGTTGCTATTTTAGGAATTATAGTTGAGAACAACACTGCTATTTGCGATGTGCAGAATCTTCTGAGCGAATATGCAGAGTTTATTATAGGAAGGATGGGGATTCCATACAAGCAAAAAAATGTAAGAATAATAAGTGTAGTTTTAGATGCGCCTGTTGATACCATCAATGCCCTAACGGGTAAAATCGGGAAAATACAAGGAATTAGCGCTAAAACTGTTTATTCAAAAGTATAACAAAGGCACTAGAGGAAAGAAAGTAGGTTGGGCGAAACCCAACAAACAGAAATATAGAAAGTAAGTTGGGCGAAACCCAACAAAAAGGGAGATTCAATGTACGATAAAAAATCATTAAAAGCAGAAGAATTTATAAACCACGAAGAAGTTTTGAGAACTCTTAATTGGGCAGAAGAAAACAAAAATAACTTGGAGTTAATAAACGAAATTTTAGACAAGGCTCGTCCCACAAGGGTCGGCAGAGATACTTTCTGTAAAGGTTTAAGCCACGAAGAAGCAAGCCTTCTTTTAGCCTGTGAAGACAAAGGTATTCTCGAAAAGATTTATGATTTAGCTGAGGAAATCAAAGAATCATTTTACGGCAAAAGAATAGTAATTTTTGCTCCTCTTTATCTTTCAAATTATTGTGTAAACGGTTGTATCTATTGCCCGTATCACAATCAAAACAAGCATATCCCCAGAAAAGAACTTACGCAAGAGGAAGTAAAAGCAGAAGTTATAGCACTTCAGGATATGGGGCATAAGCGTCTTGCAATTGAAGCAGGTGAAGACCCTGTTAACAATCCGATAGAATACATTTTGGAGTGTATTGATACGATTTATTCAATCAAGCATAAAAATGGGGCAATAAGAAGAGTTAATGTTAATATAGCAGCTACTACGGTTGAAAACTACCGCAAATTAAAAGAGGCGGGAATAGGAACTTATATCCTTTTCCAAGAAACATACCATAAAGAGAGTTACGAAAAACTCCACCCAACAGGACCGAAACACAATTATGCGTACCACACAGAAGCCATGGACAGAGCTATGGAAGGCGGGATTGATGATGTAGGTTTAGGAGTTCTATTTGGGCTTGAAAGATACAAGTATGAGTTTGCGGCACTTTTGATGCACGCAGAACACTTAGAAGCGGTTCACGGAGTCGGCCCGCATACAATTTCCGTACCAAGAGTGAAAAAAGCGGATGATATTGATCCGACAACTTTTGACAACGGAATTGATGATGAGACTTTTGCAAAAATTGTTGCCCTGACTCGTATTGCAGTTCCTTATACCGGTATAATTATCTCTACTCGTGAAACTCAAGCAGTAAGAGAAAAACTTCTTAAACTTGGTGTTTCTCAAGTGTCAGGGGCTTCAAGAACTTCTGTAGGAGGTTATACAGAAGAAGAAAGACCGACTGAAACCGAACAATTTGATGTTTCTGACCAAAGAACGCTGGATGAAGTTGTCAGATGGCTGATGGAAAGAGATCACATTCCTTCTTTCTGCACGGCTTGCTACAGAGAAGGTCGAACAGGTGAAAGATTTATGTCACTGTGTAAAACAGGACAAATCCAAAACTGCTGTCAGCCTAACGCTTTAATAACGCTAAAAGAGTTCTTAATGGATTACGCTTCGGAAGAAACAAAAAAAATCGGTGAAAAATTTCTCCAAGAAGAACTTAAAAAAATTCAAGGAGTAAATGAAGCTGTTTACAAAGCACTTATTAACAACCTCAAAGAAATCGAAAACGGAAAACGAGACTTTAGATTCTAGGGGGGGGTAAATCTATAGGGGTAAATCTATGAGGGTAAATATATGAGTATAACAAAATCCGAACGACCTCATATTTCATTTTTTGGATGTACCAATTCCGGTAAGTCCAGCTTAGTTAATGCGGTTACAAACCAAACATTGTCTGTTGTATCAGATATCAAGGGTACAACAACCGATGCTGTCCAAAAATCAATGGAGATTTTACCACTTGGCCCTGTTGTTATTATTGATACAGCGGGGATAAATGATTTTTCCGAATTAGGAGATCTTCGAGTCGAAGCGACAAAAAGGATTTTAGATAAAACTGATATTGCTGTTCTTGTAGTTGATTCAACAGTTGGAATACAAAAAGAGGATGAAGAACTAATTGATAAATTTGTACAAAGAAAAATTCCGTATGTAATAGCTTGGAATAAGTGTGATTTGAAAAAGGATTTACCCCTCACCCCTAACCCATCTCCAACAAGTGGCGAGGGGAGTCATTTGTTCCTTTCCGCCAAAACGGGCGAGGGGGTAAATGAACTCAAAGAGAAGTTGGGGCATATAATCGGCGAGAACAAAAAAGAAAAATATATTATTAAAGACAAACTTAAAGCAGGTGATATTGTTATTCTTGTTATACCGATTGATGAGTCAGCACCAAAGGGAAGAATAATTCTTCCTCAGCAAAATGTCTTAAGAGAATGTCTTGATGCTCACGCAACAGCAATTTGCACTCAGGTAGAAGAATTGGAAGAACTCCTTAAAAAAGTTTCTCCGCAATATGTTATTACGGATTCTCAAGCATTCAATAAGGTAAAAGAGATTGTTCCGGATAATATAATTTTGACATCATTTTCAATTCTTATGGCAAATTATAGGGGAAAGTTGGATGAATTGGTAAATAGTGCAAAAATAATATCAGAACTGAAAGACAATGATAAAGTCTTAATTTCAGAAGGTTGCACCCATCACAGACAGTGCAATGACATAGGTACGGTTAAGCTTCCAAATTGGATTAGGACTCATACAGGAAAAGATATTAAATTCGAGTTTACTCAAGGCGGAGAATTTCCTGTAGATTTATCAAAATATAAACTGATTGTTCATTGCGGCGGATGCATGCTTAATGAAGCTGAGATGAAAAGCCGCCAGCGAAAAGCTTTAGACCAAAACATTCCTATGGTAAATTACGGTATGGCAATAGCTTATATGAACGGAATATTAGATAGAGCGTTGGAGATATTTGATGAATAAACAAGAAATCATTGATATTTTATCTGACAACGACAAAAACGAATGGCTTTTTAAAGAAGCTGACAGAGTACGTATGGAAAATGTAGGAAAAGAAGTTCATCTGAGAGGACTTATTGAATTTTCTAACATCTGCAAGCGTCAGTGCAAATATTGCGGGCTCCGGTCGGGCAACAGAGAGATTGAAAGATACCGTATATTAAAAGATGAAATTTTAACTTACACAAATTCTGCCGTAAATATGGGCTACCGAACAATTGTTCTTCAATCGGGAGAGGATGATTATTACGATACAGACAAGATGGTTGAAATCATTCGTGAAATCAAAAAAAACGATGTTGCTCTGACCCTCAGTATTGGTGAAAAAACAAGGGATGAATATAAAGCTTTTAAAGAGGCTGGAGCAGACAGATATCTTTTGAGAATTGAAACCACTGACAAAGAGTTGTACCAAAATATGCACCCGAATGCGAGTTTTGAGAACCGCATCAGATGTCTTTATGACTTAAAGTCTCTTGGGTATGAGACAGGCTCAGGCTGCCTTGTTGGGCTTCCAAGTCAAACAATAGAGTCGCTTGCAAATGATATTCTTTTCTTTAAAGAACTTGATGCCGATATGATTGGAATAGGGCCTTTTATTCCGCATGAACAGACACCGCTAAAAGACGCTCAAAAAGGAGATTTTTGGCTTGCTCTAAAAGTTATGGCTCTCACAAGGTTGAATTTGCCAAACATAAATATCCCTGCAACTACCGCTATGGAAACTCTAAACCCCAATGGCAGAATAATCGCACTACAAAGCGGCGCAAATGTTGTTATGCCAAATGTTACCTCAAAAGAATACAGAGCAAAATACGAAATTTATCCGAATAAAATTTGCATCAATGAAGATCCAACTCAGTGCAGAGGCTGTATTGAAGGTAAAATAAGAGCCATAGGAAGATCTATAT
>CACZPB010000177.1 GCA_902782905.1 uncultured bacterium | reverse complement strand
AGGCTTTTATGTCATCAATGTATTCTTTTTGTTTGTCATTCAAATTCCCGTATAACTCTGCCCCCAGAATATCCGCAAATCCGAGTATTGAATTGAGTGGGGTTCTAAGCTCATGTGAAATATTTGCCAGAAACTCATTTTTAGCCCTATCTGCTTCTAAAATTCTTTCATTTTGTTCTTTTATTGTTTTATACGCGTTATTTTTCTCAACTATTCCGTCTTTAAGAGCCTTTAGTTGAATTTTGAATACATTAGAAAGCTCTTGATCTTTAAGTACGTAAGAAAGAATTGATGCGCAAGCATTTAAGCCATCCAAATCTTCTTTTCTATAATAATCCGCCTCTTTTTTTGCAAGAACGATAATCCCAAAAACAGTGGATTTAATAACAAGTTTAGAAACAAGAAAAGAATTGTTATTTAAATTATCAAGTTTTAAATTTTTAATAAATGTAGGTTGGGTTTTTAACCCAACAAAAACTTTTCCTTCTTTGGCAAATACAAAATCCTTAATCTCTTTGTTTATAGGATAAACTGTTTCTATTTTGTATTCATTATTCTTTTTGTAGTTATACTTTAACTGCAGACTATCGGGGTTTGCGTAATATATAAACCCTTCATCAAAAACAAGAACCTTTTCCAGCTTTCTAAAAATATCAATCTCACCCTTCAAATCTGTTTGAAAAAGTTCAGGAATATATTCTAAAATTTTGTCTGCGGATTTTAATGCCATTACAAACTCCAATATATGAACAACCCCGTAGTTTCAACCTACACCGGCTTATATTTACCCCTAACCTGCTGACAGTGAGAAAATGTCGTAAATTTCTTGGTCGGAGAGTTCTGTAATAATCTTTTCTCCCTCATATACTGCCATATCTGCAAGTTCTTTTTTTGACTTTAACATTTCGTCGATTTTTTCTTCAAAAGTGCCTAAGGTAATCATTCTATGTACCATAACGTTTTTATCCTGACCTATACGGTAAGTACGGTCAGTAGCCTGATCTTCAACAGCAGGGTTCCACCACAAGTCATAATGAATTACGTTTGTAGCACTCGTAAGGTTCAGACCTGTTCCGCCGGCTTTAAGAGAAAGTATCATAATCTTTCTCTCATCATTGTTTTGAAAATCTTCAATCAAAAATTCTCTTTGAGGAACTGTCAACGAGCCGTGGAAGAAGGATGGCTCTGTATTGCATTCATCAGTAAGAATTTTTACGAGCAGGTCGCCCATTTCTTTATATTGAGTAAAAATAAGTGTTTTTTCGCCGTTGTCAATAATACTGTTAACCAAATCCACGCATTTTTCCGTCTTTCCCGAAAGCTCTTTTGACATGTCGCCGGTTTTCAGGAATTGATACGGGTGGTTACAGATTTGTTTCAGAGCAGTTATGAGTTTAAAAATATTTCCCCTTCTGTTAATGCCTGTAAACCCACTGATTTTACCCATCATTTCATTAAGCGTTTTTTCATAAATAATCGCTTGCGGTTTTGAAAGGTAACAATAATCGTTTATTACCATTTTGTCAGGCAGATCAGATATTACGCTCTTATCTGTCTTTAAACGTCTCAAAACGAACGGTGAAACAGAAAGTTTTAGCTTTGCCGCTCTTGATTTTTCTTTAAATCTTTCTATCGGAACCGCGTAACTTTTTTGAAAATCCCGAAGCGAGCCCAAATAACCTTTGTTTATAAAATCGAAAATACTCCAAAGCTCTGTGAGTCTGTTTTCGACAGGAGTACCTGTCATTGCAATTTTTATATCGGATTTCATAGTTTTTATTGCAACTGTTTGTGCAGTATCAGGGTTTTTGATATTTTGGGCTTCGTCCACAACAATCATACCCCAAGTATTCTTTTTCATTTCCTCAACGTCTATTCTCATAATAGCGTATGTAGTCAGAATGACATCCGCTTTCATATCAAGTTTTCTGTCCAAACCGTGATATTTAGATGTCTTAAGAGAAGGCCCGAACATTTGAAGTTCTTTTATCCAGTTTCCCATAAGAGTTGTCGGACAAATAACAAGCACAGGATTTTTCAGCTTCTTTTCTTCTTTAAGCTTTAATATAAGCGCAATTACCTGAATTGTTTTACCTAACCCCATATCATCTGCCATACAGCAGCCAAAACCTTTTGAAACATTTGTCCATAACCATTTTAGACCTGTTTGCTGATATGGTCTGAGCTCCCCTGTCAAACTCTCGGGCTGAGTGACTTCAACAGGCTTAGCAAAATCCTTGATTACATTTGCGTAAGCTTCGTCATAATTAAACTCGTAATTTTGAAGCTGCCCAGACATAGAAGCGTGAATAAGCTCTAATCGTGTCATTTTCTTGTGATTTGCACTCTTAATTTGTTCAACGAGCTTCAAACCTTCTTCTTTATCTACAAGAATGTATTTTCCGTGATATTGAATTAAGCCGTTGCTGTTTTTAACAAGCTCATCAAATTCTTCGAGCGAAATTTTTTCATCTCCGAGAGAAATTTCGTAAGAAAAGTCTAAAATATCATCAAGAGAAATTGCGCTTGAGGAAACCGTGTTAAATATATTCATCAAATCATCAGAGCGCGCAGCCTTAACTTTAGCGTTAATAGAGGCTCTTGGAATAATTATATTCGTAAGTTCTTCAGGCAGAATAACTTCTATCTGCGCTTTTTGTAAATAGTAAGCTGTTTGAGCAATTATTTTGTAAACTTCGTTCAAATTCAAAGTGAGCGAAAGTTTGTCCTCATCATCAAAAAGCGTTTCAAGCTCGGGCATGTATCTGAGAGCATAATTAAGCTGTTTTTCAACAATTTTTGCAATATCTTGAGTATCCAAATCCCATATTTTATCTTCATGGTACAAATCATCAAGCAATATATCTTCGTTTGTTTTCCTGTTTTTGATATGTATTTTTAGCTCAAAACTATCGTCAGATAATTTATTTACCTTGAAAAACGGAATCAAATCGTATTTGCCCAAATAGAGCTCATCAAACCACTGGGCAATATTTTCGGCAATATCTTTTCCTTTTAAAAGACATTTTTGTTCAAGGTCTTTTATCATATAATGACCTGATTTGATATCCTTAAACCTGTAAGCTTTTATTCCTAAAAACTTGTAAATCAAGTAATTGAGGTATTCCCTGACAAATCTTTCTACAAAATTTTTCGGTCTTTCACCTTTTATAAACAAATTCTCCGGCAAATTATTCTCTAATTCGTTAATAATTTTTGCTGATTCTTTGTTGGAAACAATCGGTTCATAAACGATACGGAACATTCCGCCATTTACCCCCTCTTTTTTATGAACGGTAGGTACAAAATAAAGCTTTTCAATAAGCTTCATAACAAAGTGTGTGAGCTTGTTAAAGTATGCAAAAGTCGGAGTTAGAGAAGAAAAATCTACAAGTTCTCCAAACCCTCCGAAATAATCTAGAACCAAATCAAGAGGCATTACATACCCAATTTCTCCTTCAACTTCTTTAGAGGTGAATCTGAACATTGACCCCTTAGATTTTAGATAAAATTGAAAATTATTAGTAGGTGTAACAAAAAAACTTAGCTTCGGATTTTCAACAGTACCGTCATTAATCAAAAAGAAATCAGTATTTCTGACAGGTGAATTCGGAGAAAGGAAAATTCCTTCAAATTCATCCTCCACAAGTTGATATATAAGACTAAGAGTGTATCTAAAGTCCTTATTTTTAAACCCGTTAGGGTTCTCACTAAGGTTAAAGAAAAATTCATCAACATTGTTTTTCTTGAGTGATAAATCTATATCTAATGCTTTTGTTTCTTTGCTCATTTTAAAAACTCTCCTCCCTCTCCTTGAGGAGAGGGTTGGGGTGAGATGTCCACCCGCTTGGTATTTTATTTTTGTTGGGTTGCACCCAACCTACATTCTTGTATTGTAGAAATAGGTTGGGTTTTAACCCGACACCGGAAGCAGGGTGCGCCAAATGACGCACCGATACTTATTAAACTTTAGAAATTACTTTCAACATACTCTTGCCTGTCATCTCTTCAGGTTGTGCAATTCCCATAATTTGAAGAACTGTAGGAGCAACATCACAAAGCGCACCGCCTTCTCTCAGCTCAACCTCGTATGGTGCATTGATTACAACGAACGGAACAACATTTGTCGTATGTGCTGTGTGCGGTTTTCCTGTTTCTTCATTAAACATAACTTCAGCGTTTCCGTGGTCTGCTGTGAGAAGCATTGTAACACCGTATTCTTTACATTTTTCAGCAATTTTACCAACGCAAGTATCAACCGTTTTGCAAGCTTTTTCTGCTGCTTCAAGAACACCCGTATGACCTACCATATCAGGGTTTGCAAAGTTTACGAGAATAAATCCGTAATCTTTGTTTTCTATTGCAGATAATACATTTTCGCAAACTTCAGGAGCGCTCATTTCAGGCTGCAAATCATAAGTTGCGACTTTAGGTGATGCAACAAGTTTACGAGTCTCGTGAGGCTGCGGTTCATCAATTCCGCCATTAAAGAAAAATGTAACGTGAGCATACTTTTCAGTCTCAGCTGTTCTGAACTGGTTAACTCCGTTTGCCTCAAGGACATCGCCCAAAATATTAACAGGCTTAGTTTTTGGAAATGCAACAGGGAATGTAAATGTTGCATCATAGCTTGTCATTGTGCAATAGTAAATATTTGATAAGACTTTCTTTCTGTCAAATCCGTCAAAGTCAGAGAAGTTAATAGCCTTAGAGATTTCTCTTGCTCTGTCGGGGCGGTAGTTAAAGAAAATTATTGCATCGTTATCGTGGATTCTTGATTCTTCCCCGCCAATACAAGTCGGTAAAACAAATTCATCTGTTACACCGTTTGCGTATGATGCTTTCACTCCTTCTATTGCAGAAGATGCTTTTTCACCTTCACCGAATAGCAAGCAATTGTAACCTTTTTCTACTCTGTCCCAACGGTTGTCTCGGTCCATAATATAATATCTGCCGACAACAGAAGCTATTTGCGGCAAGTTATATTTTTTAAGTTCGTCTTCTACGGTTTGCAAATATGTGCAAGCACTTGATGGTGGTGTGTCACGACCATCCAAAAAAGCGTGAATATAAACTTTTGTAAGTCCTTCATCAGAAGCCAGCTTGATTAGTGCAAGCAAGTGGTCAAGAGATGAGTGCACTCCGCCTGTTGAAACAAGCCCGTATATGTGGAGTGATGAATTGTTCTTTTTAGCGTGAGCGATTGCTTCCAAGAATTTTTCATTTTTGAAAAAAGAACCGTCTTTTATTGCATTGTTAATTTTGGATAAGTCTTGATAAACTATTCTTCCTGCGCCCAAATTCAAGTGTCCGACTTCGCTGTTACCCATTTGACCAGCTGGAAGCCCTACATATTCGCCGTCTGCGTGAATAAGTTCTGACGGATATTCTTCCATCAACTTTGGAACATTCACAGGACAAGAAAGCTTAGTAGCATCATATTCGGTTTTCCCTGACGAAATACCCCATCCGTCCATTATACATAACAAAACTCTGTTCATATTATAATCTCCTCTTTATTGTCTTTTTAACCTTATGATTTTACGTTAAACATAGCTAAAAGTAAAGAGTCGACTATATATTATAGCAGGTCGGCATATCAACGCCTACACTTAGAAAATCTGCTTATCAAGCATTAAAATTGTTGGTAATTGTGTGAATGTACTCTAATATTTGTGTAAAATAACCCAAATCCGCATCGCCGTTTATTATAATATCAGCTTCTTTTCTATATGGCTGAACGTATTTTTCACCTGCGCCTAAAATATAATCCCAGTGTTTTTTTGCATTATCTAAATCCTGATTTCTTTCCATATAGGCGCGTCTTAAAAATCTGTCTTTTCTGATTTCCAAATCTGTTTCTACATAGATTTTTGCGTCAAAAATATCTTTATTATCTCCATACATCGAAGCCATTCCTTCGACAACGACAACTTTGTTTGAAGGGATAAGCTTTGCGTGAGGAACGGAAACTCCTGTTCCGTTCAGGAGATACTCAGGAGAATAAACATCTTCCCCTCTGGAAATTTTTTCTAAGTCTTCTTTCAGGATATCAAGCTGGAAACTGTTAGGAGAATCAACATCGTACCCGTTGTCTCTTAAAGCATCAAATGAACCAAACTTTGCAATTAATTCTGATATATCATTAAAGTAATTATCTGTGGTAAGAATTGTAACCGGCATATTAAAACGTTCAATAACGCTTTTTATAGTTTTGCAAATTGTTGATTTGCCGGAAGCCGATTCGCCTGTAATACCTATCATTATGCGTTTATTTGGGTTTTGAATAAGCCTTCTTGAAAACTTTTGAATAAAATCATACCGAACCTCAGTAAAAATCGGCTCGGCAGCTTTATTATCGTATGCTAACACCTGCTTAAATTTTGATTGCAAATAAAACGCAAGTAATTCTCGTCCTGTTTTTTGATTGAAATCAGGCTTTAATATTTTATCGGAAGAACTTAGTTCTTTCTCTATTAAGTGGGCAAACCCCTGTTTATCATCTTCTGTCATACTGTTCTTTAATTATATTCCAAACATAAAAATAATTACAATAAAAGATTTTAGGATTCAAAAAGCTCACTTATTTTATCTGCTATGTCTTTAGGGTCAATCTCACCGGTAATTTTATTAATATCTTGTGCCATTTGATAGAGCTTTGCTGCCTCTACCTTGTCGCCTACAATTGTTACGGCACGAGCTAAATTAAAATGAGCCAGCGCATAATTCGGATTGACTTCAACTGCTTTTTTGAACAGTTCTATAGATTTTTTCACTCTGCCTAAATCATCAAGATAAATTACGCCAAGGTTGTTGTATGCAATGTCATACCCTTCATCATACTTGATTGCAAGCTCATAAGACTTCATAGCTTCTTCTGTTTCACCTTTGCCCCAATATAAGAAGCCTAAGTTACAATGGATTTTTGCATTATGTGGTTGAAACTCTAATGCTTGACGATAAATTGAAAGAGCGTTTTGATAATCTTCTTTATCATAGAATGCACTTCCCAAATTTACATAAATATCTATATCATCAGGAGTCAAAACATAAGCTGTCTGATAAGCAGATATTGCCGCATCCGGATCAGATTTATTTTCTTGATAGACAAATCCCATCGTTTGGGCAATAACACTTGTCCATGAAGGATTTGGATTTAGGGTTATTGCTGTTTGATAATTTGAAATTGCCAAATCAAATTCACCTTTTATATAATATATGTTTGCCAGATTTGAATACAAATCAGGAAGATTAGGTGCCATTGCAATCAGCTTATTATAAATTTCTATTGCTTGATTGTAATCGCCCTGTTCTTCGTAGGCTCTGCACAAATGACGATAAGCTGCTATATTAAAAGAATCCAGCCAAATTGCCATTTTGTATTCCGTAATTGCATCTTCAAAGTATCCGGTAGAAAGATATATATCACCGAGCACGCAATAAAGAGGCGCAAACCCCGGAGCTGTTTCAATAGCATCTTTGTATAGCTCTACCGCCATACCGTAATTTTTTACCTGAATTGCATAAAAACCTTTTAAAAATAAAGGCAAAAATCTCAAATATGAAAGATTACTTATAATATTTTTTACTGCAATCTTATCAAAAGGAGCCAGCAAAATTGACAAACATTTTTCCCAAACAGCTCTCATCCTCGTTTTCGGATTTCTGAAGGAGAGGGCATTATATAGCTTATAGAGCATAAAATGTGCGCTTGAAGAACCGAATCTTGAACAAAATACCGCAGCTTCCGCTGCATCTATTGCATCGGTAAAGTGAGCTTTTTTTACAAAAGCTTCAGAGAGCATATAGTATGCTTCATAGTAATTATTTTTCTTTTCTAAAGCTGTAGTAAAATAATTTATTGCCTTATCCAAATCTCCTTTATGAAAAAATGCAACACCAAGCTTATAATATATTTCGTGAGAGTCAATAAGAGATTCCATCGCCAATTGATACTCTGTTATGGCTTCATCAATAAATTGTCCGGCATTAAAAATATCCAAATGTTTTTTTAGGTACAAATCCCCGAGCCTTAAGTGCAGCTCCGGATTTGTGGGATCTTTTTGCAAATCTGATTTACATCTTTCTATTTGATCAAACATCTTATTCTTAACTTTCACCTGTTTCATGTCTTCGTCTGCTAATTTTTTCATATTTATCAACCCTGTTCAGTAACATTGGTATATACATACATATAATATAAAAGAGTTTGCCTGTCATACTCATTCATTTGAGAGTAAGAAACAGTATACTCATTGTCATAAACTTCATCTCTATTTGTAACTGTTGCTACAAATTTTATTGTACCATAATCTTTAGCTAAAATTAAAGAGCAGTCAAAACTTTCTTCAGGTTCAAAAGCTTTGTTGCTGTAAAATTTAAGATACTCGGTTGAAATTTCAAAGGTTTTAACAGTACATTCATAATCGCCTTTTTTAATTTTAAGCGGCAAGATATCGCTTATTACAGGAATTTCATCCCCCTCTGTAAGTTTTAGTGCATCTTCATCGAATTCAATTGAGAATACGTCTTCAAGAGGAGAACTTATCACAATAGTATTAAAATCAACCGTTCCGATTTTTGAAAAAACTTTTGCCGTAAGAGTTTTACCGACCTCCAAAAATTCTATATAGCGCATAAAATATTGCGGCAAATCTATAATCAGCCTGTCTTCCAAGACCTTTGCAATAATACAAAATATCTCGACAAAATTGTCTTCTTTCTGAAAGCTTATACTAATTTTTTGACCTTCTTGAATTAAATCCATATATAAATTATAAAGTATTTAAGATATAAAAACAACTTGAAACTAATACGGTAAAGAGTTTATAAACTCGGGAACTTTCGTATTGTCCATCGGCACTTCTTTTTGTCTCAAAGATTTTTGAGAATAAGAAATCCAGTTGAATAGAATTACGGAGCTTGGTTTTTCAAGTATTCCGTTTATTACACTTCTAAACTCTTTAGTGTTTTTCATAGGAAGCTGCGGAAGCTTATCCAAATCTTCCACAGGAATATTAAATTTGTTATCTTCACCCGTTAGCATTATCATAAGCTTGTTCATGGAAAATTCGCCAAATGAGCCAAGCCCTGAAACAATTTCGTCAGAGAGTCTTCCTAAGATTACAAGTTTTGCATAGTCGGTGCTCGGATAATATTGACCTTTTATGAAAAGCGTCATCAAAGGTCCTTGAGATTGAAGCATTTTGATATTTGCAACACCGTTTTTCATATTAATATCACCCTGCAAGTATTTAAAAAGTCCTGTATCTTTAAGCGTAATAGCCTTTGTAATCACGCTCAATGAAGTTCTCAGCATACTGTCTGATATTACGTTTTGGGCATACAAAAGATGCTCAAGCTTGCCTAACGT
>CACZPB010000176.1 GCA_902782905.1 uncultured bacterium | reverse complement strand
GATTTTTTGTATAAATATACCTTTTATCCTTCTTGCATTTAAGAAAATGGGATACAAGTTTATTATAAATACTCTTTTTGCAACTATTATGCTTGCGATTGCAACTAACGTATTCAGCGGATTTCACGTTACGGAAGATTTGATTTTATCTGCAATCTTCGGCGGTATAATTTTAGGTCTCGGTGTCGGGCTTATACTCAGAAATAACGCTTCTTTAGACGGAACGGAAATGCTCTCTATTATACTTTCAAAAGTTCTTAAGATTATCTCAGTCGGTGAGCTTTTGATGTGCATAAATCTGTTTATTTATGTGGGAGCAGGGTTTTTACTAGGCTGGGACAGAGCGCTTTATTCAATCATAACTTATTATATAGCATCTAAAGTCATTGATGCGGTTTTGGAAGGTCTAGATAAATCAAAATCAGTAAGAATTGTATCAGAAAACTATCGTGAAATCGGCAGTGCAATAATGAAGGAGCTCGATACAAGCGTTACTTATATGAGAACAATGGGCGGGTATTCGCGCCAAGAAAAAATTCTTACTTATTGTGTTGTAAACAAATTTGAAATGGCAAAACTCAAGGATGTAGTTCATTCACTTGACCCAAAGGCATTCATCGTAACAGAAGATGTCCACGAAGTTGAAGGCGTGAGAATTAAAAAGAGATAGTGAGTTAGATTTCGCTAGTTCAATACAAAGAGCGCTTTATTGTTTTTTATATTTACGAAGTCCGAAGAAGCGCCATAATAATACCCTTTCTTGGGAGAGTGGTAGTGGAGAGGGTTTTTGTCGGATTATTAAATCCGACCTATAAGTCTGATCGCTAACTTATAGTCTCCACGCCAAGCCAATTATATTTACCCCCCCTAGAATTGTTCTAAGAAACGTTTGTCGTTGTTGAAGAACAGGCGGATATCGTCTATTGCGTATTTCAGCATTGCAAGTCTTTCTACACCCATACCGAACGCAAAACCTGTGTATACATCAGGGTCTATGCCGACACCTTTAAGTACGTTAGTGTCAACCATACCGCAGCCCAAAACTTCTAACCAGCCTGTTCCGCTGCATGTGCGGCATCCTTTGCCTTGGCACATTATACACTGAACATCAACTTCCGCAGAAGGTTCCGTAAACGGGAAGAACCTGCTTCTGAATCTTGTTGGACGAGCTGAACCGAAATATATTCTGATAAACTCGTTTAGGACACCTTTCAAATCGCCAAATGTGATGTTTTTATCTACATACAAACCTTCGATTTGGTGGAAGAAATTATTCTTTCTTGCGTTAATGTTTTCGTTTCTGTATACGCGCCCAGGGGCTATTACCTTAATAGGAGGCTTTTGATTTTCCATAACGTGAATTTGCGCGCCTGAAGTTTGACTTCTCAAAACTACGCCTGCCAAGTCTTTTACATAAAAAGTATCTTGAACATCTCTTGCAGGGTGGTCTTTCGGAACATTAAGCATATCAAAGTTGTAGTATTCTGTTTCAACTTCAGGAGATAACTCAGGTGAAACAACCGAGAAACCGAGATTTTGGAAAATTGAAACAATCTCATCTGTTGTAGAAGTAAGCGGATGAACTTTCCCTTCCGGAACATATTTCCCGCTAAGAGATATATCAATTCTGTCTTTTTGAAGCTTTTCGTTGAGCTCTTTTTGATAAAAAGCATCATGTTTTTCTTTTAAAAGTCCTTCCAAATCTTGAGTAATTTGGTTAGCAAGAGCTCCAACGGTTCTTTTATCTTCGTCAGATAAATCTTTCAAACCTTTTTTTATAGAATTAAATTCACCTTTTCTTGAAAGGTATTTAAGTCTAATTTCATCAATATCATTAATAGAAGTTGCTTTTTCAATATCAGCCTTTGCGGAATTATAAATATTCTCTAATTGTTCTTTCATCTTATTTCTCCCTTAAGAAAATAGTATCTCAACGGAGGATAAAAGTAAATATATTTTGGAAAGAGAAAAATATGGATGACATTCTGTGTCTTAATTTACTAACTGTATAATTCATATGTTCATTTCTTTGACCGCAAAGAAACGAACCAAAGAAACTCTTGGGGCTTTAACTACATTCGCTAAACAATTCTACGGTTCAGCCTGTTCGAGTGAACTCAGGACTTTCGGGGGTAAATGGGGAGGGGTAAATGTATAATTAAAATTAATGTTTAGCAACCATTTACCAACCCGCCAGTCCTTCAAACAGCACTCTCTTTGTTGTTGCTTCACCTAGATTGTTTGCTCATTCCGTTATGCCCCAAACCCCTTTGGTTTTATATTGTTAATGTATCTAATTATTTGACATGTATTGTACAACTGCAACCAATACTTGATTTTAGGATAAAATCTATTAAAATAAATAGTATGATAAAAAAGAGCTTGATTTCTTTATTTATAATTATTACGTTGCCCGCCTTTTGTATTGCAGCAACTGAGAGTGGCACTCATGCCGGTATTCCGAAAGGTTTCTATGAAGATATAGATCCAAATTCTTTGGATGAAGAAGAGAACGTAACTCAGTCTTCCGAACAACCTAACTATAAGGAAGAAAATGCCTATGAGCATATTTACGGAGATGATGTTGTTTTACCTCCGGCAGCCAAGGCAACAAAAGATTATGCAAAGATTTATAATGAGCTGGAGCCGGCGGATTTTTCTTATCAACACAATATTGATCCTGACCAGTATTATGATATGAAGGACACTGCATGGTCTGTTTATCCTCTTTTGAGACTTAATTCCGCCATATATTTTAAGGGTGAAACAATAGCCCCGGGGTATTACCTCTTGACTCCCAGAGAGCATAAAGGCAAATGGTATATGTTATTTAAACAAAACGGAAGTGTTGCGCATATAATTCCTGTGTACGATAGAGATTATACGCCTGAGACATTCTATGATGAACATATTCCAAAACCGAAACTCACACCGTCTCAAAAAATCCATACTGGATTTTTGAGTGTAGTCGGTAAAGTAAAATCATCAAAAAGAAAAGATCCTATAAAATCTTATTTGGAAGTAAATGATTTGGAAAATTATTTTATTTCAATAGTTATTTATTACGGAAGCCACAAGTATTCAACAATATTCAGAACAATAAGATTATAGTTATAAAGAACTATTGTCAAATCTCAAAAAAAAATGTAATATAGACTTGGTCTTTTTAGGAGGAATTTGAATTAAAATTCCTCTGTAAGTATTTTTAATAAGAAGGAGAAAAAGGATGAAAGACAATTTTAGAAAGTATCTTGTCGAATTTATCGGCACATTTTTCTTAGTGTTTACTGTAGCATCAGCTGTTTTGCTTGGTGGTTCATCAGTAATAGCACCAATTTCAATAGGTTTTGCATTAATGGTTTGTGTTTATGCAGGCGGTCATATTTCAGGAGGTCATTATAATCCTGCGGTATCACTTGCAGCTGCAATTAGAGGGGCATTAGAATGGAAACAGGTCATTCCTTATTGGGTATTTCAATGTTTAGGAGCAGCATGTGCAGCTTTTACGGTAGCTCAATTTACAGCACTTCCTGCTGTTGAGGCATGCCCGTTCACGCTTTGCCAAGTAATAACAGGGGAATTCTTGTTCACCTTCCTACTCTGCTGGGTAGTGCTTGAAGTTGCAACATGCAAAGGTACAGAAGGCAACTCATTCTATGGTCTTGCAATCGGTTCAGTCGTTGTAGTAGGTGCATTTGCAGCAGGCGGAATATTCTGCCACGGCGCATTCAATCCGGCTGTAGCGGCAGGACTTGGTTTTATTCATGCAGCAGGTTGGGCATGTGCAGGTGTAACGGCACTTGTGAACCTCGTAGCTGCAATCGTTGCAGGGTGCGTATTCAAATTTGTTAATGCAGAATAGTTTGTTTAATAAAACAAAAGGCGGCTGAGGTTCCTCAGCCGCCTTTTTTATTCAATAATTCTATTCTTCCGGAATTTCTATTTCTACATCATCAACG
>CACZPB010000175.1 GCA_902782905.1 uncultured bacterium | reverse complement strand
GAAGCTGACGCTCTGAAAGAAATGATTTTCAGACGTGTTAGAGAGCGTTCTCAGGCTGTAAGCGAGGACGTTCAGGCTGATGTTATGGATTTGGCAAGAGAATCTTTTGTCAGCAAAGATAATCCGTTTTCTCAGATTGTAAAAAAAGCTGAAGAAGCTAATGAGAAAGAGCGTGTTGTTCAGGTTTCATCTGACGAAAAAAGTGATATAGGTTTTCCTCAAAGAGAGTTAAAATCTCGTGCAGTTGAGCAAACAAAAGTTCTTTCGGAGCAAATTACGGTAAAAACGATTCAGGATAATATGAGTGAAGCCAGAGCGGAGCTTAGTAATAAAAAGAGTTTTATGGGCGCTTTGAACTTTTTGAACTCGCAAGCGGCGGTTTCTCTGATGCGCACTCGCGCTGACAAATTTGAAGTATTAGGTTAGTAGTTAGGGGATGTGCGGGTGATGCTCTGCTTGTGCAAGTGCGAGGAGAATGTTTTGCTCGATTCACATCTGCACACAATTTGCGCGTTTTGCACCTTCTCCCTTGAGGGGAGAAGGTGAGCGAAGCTCGGATGAGGGTGAGTATAGATATTTTTTTACCTCTATTTACACCCTCTCTCCTTGGGAGAGATAAGAATTTTAACTTGAGACGACCAGACGAAAGTTAGAAATTCAAGAGAGGGTAAATAAGTTAATAAAACCCTCGCCCTTAATCCACCTCTCACAAAACAATACTTAATTGTTTTGTGAGGCGGAGTCTTTAAGAAAATGTGTTAAGTTTTATGACGAAAACCAAAAAATTTTTTATTTTATTTTACAAAAACGGCTAAAATAGCCTTCCTCTTTACAATATTATTGACACTTTTGGGCTAGCTCGCTATAATTAGATTAGATGTAGTTTTATTATTATAGATTAATTGTATAAGAAGAGAAAGGATACAAAAATCATGAAAAAAGGCTTTACTCTTGCAGAAGTTTTAATCACTTTGGCTATCATTGGTGTAGTTGCAACAATGACATTGCCTGCCCTGATGACAAACACTGCTGAACAACAAGCAAAAACTGCTTTGAAAAAAGGTATCAGCACACTTACTGATGCAGCTCAGATGAATGCTACAGTAAAAGGTTTTGACTACGGTGCTATCACAAGTGGTGACACTTCAAACGAAGACGATCCTTCATTGTGGGCACTATTGTCTACTCAACTTGCTGTAGATTGGGGTGCAACTGGCAATGGTAAAAACGGAAAAACTAAAGGCAGCTCAAGTTTTGGTGACAACAATTATACATTCTTCTTGAGAGACGGTTCTTCTATTACATACAATACAACAGATCTGTCATCATCTGAATCTGCCGGCACAATTGAGGATGATGGTCTGCCGCACGGTATAAAAATTATATTTGATACAAATGGTGCTAAAGGGCCAAACGTTTTATCTAACTGCGCAGGAACTGCAACCAATGCTGACACTGATACTGGTGATTGTTCTCTAAAGAAAAACCGTGTATTCAAGGATCAATATGCTTTGAGACTTAGAAACAGTGTAGTTGTTCCGAACGGTTCAGCAGCAAGATATATTTATAACAACTAGTATTGTTAGTTAATATCCGTAAAAAAAGAAGGCTCTAAAAGCCTTCTTTTTTATTGCCGGTATACTGGAAAAGTAATGGCGATTCTTCACTATCGTTCAGAATGACGATATTTGTGATATTCGTTTTATTTTGAATTTATATTCAACTAAAAAACACACCAGCGCAACAAACCGTCATTCTGAGGAAATGATTTGATAAATTTGCATAGATTTTAACGGAGTCCGAAAAATCGCCATTACATTCAGAAGCCTATGCTTTTCAGTTTTGTCCTGTCCATCAGCAAGTCAATAGCTTGACGAATCTCTGTGATATCTGATTATACTGATTTTAGTATTTTAAAACAAGTTTTCATATTGATGAAAAATTTAATAAGTGAGGGTTCTGTCTAATTATTTACATGCTTGGTGCGTTTTTAAAACACAAGGGGCGCCATTGGCGCCCCTTGTACTTTCTATGATTTTATTTTTTTGTTCTGTAAAGTTTTGCGGTGCTATAACGTTTGGTGGTGCGTCAAACGATGCACCCTACCAGTAAGCTTCAGGTAAAGCCAAATACATTTACCTCTCTATTTGATTCTGAAGGTTACATTAGCGACTGCTGTAACTTTTTTATCAATAGAAGAAGCATCATTTATACCCATATCTGATACATCTGTAGAATCAACTGGTGTGATTTGATAAACACCCATTCTTACGGCAGAAATTTTACCTACATGATTATGAGAAGGCTTAAGCATTGATTCTGCTCTTTTTCTTGCATCATTTGACGCTTTTTCAAGAAGCGTAACCTTTAGGTCAGGAAGTTTTGAATAATCATAAGACGGCGTATAAACGTTTATTACGATACCTTGATTAATCAAGCCTGCAATGTCAGCGGAAACTTCTTTTATGAGTTCAACATTATCAGCGGATACACTAACTGGCTGAGTATAATTATAATGATCTACTTCGTTAGTTGAATATCCTCTTGAGTCGTTTTTGTATACAGCATAAGCATTTGGCGTCTTAACCTCTATTTTTTCAATCTTTTTATCTTTCAAAAATTGCTTAACAACTTTCAAATTTTCTTGTGCTGTCTTGTATGCTTCTTGCCTTGTTGGCTTTTTAACTTCTATGTCAAAATTAAACGAACCTTTATCTGATTTTACAATCTCAAAAGCTGAACCCGTAACAGAAATTTCATTTTTCTGTATAGTAGAAGCAGCCATCTTTGTAGACACAACCAGTGCCAAACCAATCAAAATACCTAATGACACGATTTGCAATTTTTCAATTTTTTCTAACATTTTACTCTCCTAACCTATGTATTTGTCGGGTTAAAACCCGACCTATAATCTATCCGTATTTTCTGCAAAAGACCTTCGCACTCTGCCGACAATCCGCTTTTTGTCTATTTTCTTGTAACAGGTACAAATGAGGCGACCTTGTAGCTTCAAAATCCAACTTGTAGTCTATACCTAAAAGCCGACCCAATGTTCTTTTCTTTTTGGTTACTTTTTCTTTTTAGTAAAGAAAAAGTAACTAGACGTTGCCCGTCGAGCTGTTTCTATCATCCTCAAGTTGTTTAAGTTGTCTTGCGTCAACTTTTTCATCACTTGAGTTATAGTTGTTGTTTATTCTGTTGACATCAATATCGACATTGACATCTGCATCCACCATTTCTATTTCTTCTTTTGTGAACTCCTTTATTTTTCCGTCTTCAAATTTCACCGCGACAGAATTATTCAAGAACTGTATAAAGCATACTTTTCCGAGTCCTGAAGGTGTCATAACAGTTGAACCCACCGGAGGCATGCCTTTTGCAGCTTCTATATAGTTTGAATACTCGTATGTCAGGCAACATAACAACCTTCCGCAAGTACCTGAAATTTTAGAGGGTGTAATAGGCATTCCTTGGTCTTTAGCAAGTTTTACATTTATTGGTTCAAATTTCCTTAAATAGGATGAGCAGCAGAATGGTTTTCCGCAAATTCCTGTTCCGTCCATTATGGAGGACTCATCCCTTACGCCTATATGACGAAGGTCAATTCTCATCCTTTTAAAAACCTGTGTTAAATCTTTTAAAAGTTCTCTGAAATCAACTCTTTCCGGAGCTGTATAGTAAAATGAAATCTTTCTTCTATCAAAAGTAATTCTGCATTGAACCAAATTCATAACAAGATTATGTTTTTTGACAAGTTCCTTGCACTTGAAAAACGAAGTCACTTCTTCTTTTTTCAAATCTTCAAAAATCATCATATCTTCTTGTGTCATAACACGCAAAAACTCAAAAGGTTCAGGAGTTTTCTTAGAATTTTCAAAGAGCTTGGAAATTTCTGAATTGACAAGAAAAGCCTTCAATACTTCTTCACCTTTTTCCGTACGGGCAAGTATAAGTTTTCCGTCCAAATCTTCGGGGAATTCTCTACCATCGCTTATTTTCAGAGGAACAAATGTGTTTTTGAGATAATTAACCGCATACTTTATCATAAGTTTCCTCTTTCTTCAGTTTCCTGTTCATAAGCTTGTAAAGAACCTCTTGCGGAGTAATATCAGTATAAACAGCCTCATATATTGCGCTTGAAACAGGCACTTCGATGTCAAGTTTTTTCGCTAAATCACAAACCGCTTTTGAAGTTTTTACGCCCTCTGCTACAGAGCCAAGTTCTGCTAAAATATCATCAATTTTCTTGCCTTTACCCAACATAGAGCCGACAGTGTAGTTCCTTGAAAGCGGGCTCGAACAGGTTGCGATAAGGTCTCCCATACCTGACAGACCATACATTGTCGAAGGATTAGCACCGAGTTTTACGGCAAGACGCACAATCTCAGCCATACCTCTTGTAAGAAGCGAGCCCATGCAATTGTCACCCAAATCCATAGAATGAGCAAACCCTGAAGCTATAGCTATAACGTTCTTTAAACTCCCGCCGAGTTCTACACCTATGACGTCAGTGTTTGTATAAAGTCTGAAACGGCTTGGCACATTAAGGGTTCTTTGTACAAATTCTGCCGTTTCAATATCTTCACAAGCAACGGAAGCCGCTGTAGGTTTTCCCATCAGAACTTCTCTTGCAAGTGTTGGACCTGAAAGTATAACAACCTTTTGATTAGGAAGAACATCTTTTATAACCTCGGACATTCTCATAAGCGAATTGAGCTCTAATCCTTTGGATGCGTTTACAAGCGGAGTATTAGGATTGATACCGGCTTCTTTCAATTGTTCACAAACAGGTCTCACCCCGCCTGTAGCTACAACGGATAATATAATGTCAGCACCATCAATTGCGGATTTTAAATCAGAAGTTATAACAACTTTTTTATCCAATTGAACCTCTAACGGCTTTGCACAGTGCTTATTCAAAACTAAATCGTCATTGAGATCAGAAGCCCTTCCCCAAACAGTTATTTCGTCAAAATTATCGTTCATTAACCAAGCAAGAGTTAATCCCCAGCATCCCGGTCCAAGTACTGTTAATTTCATTATAAAAACTCCCCTTATAACCTATTATAACTACCACTTATTATACAATAATAACAAGTGGTAATCTACTAATTTATACTTATGTAAATATTTCTAAACATTCGCCAAACTTTTTAGGGCGCGCCTCAAGACTCCGCAGTTTTTGCGCAAAGTATCATTCGCCTGCTCTTTGGTAAGATTACACTTTAGCATTATAACAGCAGTCTTAACCTTCCAATCACAACTCATTAGCGTTTCTAACGATTTGGAAGCACTTACCCCCGCAAGTTCTGATACAATTCTTATTGCTCTATCTTTCAACTTTTCGTTTGTCGGCATCAAATCTATCATGAAATTCTCGTAAGTCTTTCCAATCTTTATCATTGCACCTGTCGTAAGCATGTTAAGCACCATCTTTTGTGCTGTTCCGGCTTTCATTCTGCTTGAGCCTGCAATTACCTCAGGCCCTACTTCAACGCAAATTCCGTGTCCTGCTTCTTCTAATATTGCAGCTTTGTGGTTACAGGTAAGCGCTATTGTCTTGCAACCGTTTTCTTCTGCCTTGGATAGAACCCCAAGCAAATATTTCGGATTGCCGCTCGCGGATATCGCAACACAAACGTCATTGTCCGTAAGTATTTCAGCATCTTTTCTTCCAACTTCAAAATTGTCCTCAACTCCTTCAACTGCAAGTTTTATAGCCTTGTCTCCGCCAGCGATAAATCCTTGCACCATATCAGGTGCAACACCAAAAGTCGGAGGACATTCTGAAGCATCAAGAATTCCAAGCCTTCCGGAAGTTCCTGCACCAAAATAGTATAGTTTGCCACCTTTCAGGAATTGTTTTGCGATTATATCCACTGCATGCGCAATATTTGGAGTTTCATCTTCAATCGCAAGTGCGACGAGCTTATCTTCTTCATTAATTTTTCTGACTATATCAATGGTAGAGAGAAGGTCAATGTTTTTTGTATTCTCATTCCTGTACTCTGTAATGATTTCGCTCATACACACACTCCTTTTTGTAAAGTGATTAAGTGATTGAGTGATTAAGTGATTAAGTGAATTTAATATTTTCACCCGTTCACTTGCTCACTTGCTCACTTGTTCACTGATTTACTATATTTTACCAACCAAATTTGCCATTTCAATTGCAGACTTAGCAGCATCTGCGCCCTTGTTACCGGATTTTGTACCGGCTCTTTCAATTGCCTGTTCAATATTATCAGTTGTTAGAACACCAAATATAACAGGCACACCTGTCTCAAGACTAACAGAAGCAACACCTTTAGAAACTTCAGCACACACATAGTCATAATGAGAGGTAGAACCTTTTATTACTGCGCCTAAGGTAATTACGGCACTGTATTTTCCTGTCTTAGCGCATTTTTTTGCGACAAGAGGTATTTCAAATGCTCCAGGGCACCACACTACATCTATATTAGAATCACTAACCCCATGACGCTTAAGCTCATCAACAGCACCCGACAAAAGCTTTGATGATATAAACTCATTAAACCTTGAAACTATGATACAGAATTTTTCATTTGTGACAGTCAGTAAACCTTCTATAATAGTCATTTTCAACACCTTTACCCTATATTTATATTATACACTATTTTCAATTATCGTAAACCCTTTTCAGGAAAAGCCGAATTAGATTTTACAATCTCGTAATATTCGTTCTTATCAATATTTACACCCATATTTTTGGTATCAATACTGAATTTTTTCTTCTTTTTAGAGCTTTTCGGGCGCATATCATCCATGGCTTACAATCTCATTATTCTCACCAACTTGTACAATCGTCGGCTTGTGGGTTTCAATTTCTTCTTCTGTTAACTGCGCGTAAGTTACAATAATAATCTTATCTCCCATTTGCGCCTTCCTTGCAGCGGCACCGTTGAGGCAAAAACACTTTGAACCGCGCTTGCCTTTTAGTGCATAAGTCTGAAATCTTTCTCCGTTATTGATATTCAATATCTCAACTTTTTCCCACTCTCTTATTTTTGCAAGCTCCAAAAACTCTTCATCAATCGTTATTGAGCCAACATAATTAAGATTCGCATCAGTGACAGTTGCTCTGTGGATTTTTGAGTTTAAAAATTCTCTTAACATATCTACCTCTTTTTACATCCTAACACAAACAAAGATACATGGGGAATGTTTTTCAATATTATGGTAAATATAATATAATTAAAAAAATAGGAGGTTATATGTTAGATTTGTATATTTTAGAACACTGCCCATATTGCAAAAAAGTTATGGCTTTTTTTGATGAAAAAGGAATAAAATACAACAAAATTGACACTGAAGAAAAATCCGCAGAAGAAACTCTCATAAAGCTTGGCGGGAAAAGACAAGTACCGTTCTTGGTCGATAGAGAACGCAATATTCAAATGTACGAATCCTCTGATATTATTGAATACGCAAAAACTATAATTTAACATCCTGCATAATGGCTGTTCCTTTTGGGCAAAAGCGGATTGCCTTTAAAGATTAAGCCAAGTAGTCTAAAATTGCGCCGCCGATTTCTTCTGTCGGGTCAAAATGGGCGTCTTTTATGGGGTTAATTGAGTCCTGAATAAGCATTTTTACAAGCGGACCGAATGCATCGGGAACTTTTGTTTTGCGGTAAATTCCCGCCAAATATGTTTGAATATTAGCTGAGCGAGTATCATTGTACTTTGAAAGTTCGGGGTAGAGTTTTGCGACTTGTTCTTTATTTTTTCCCTTATCGAGTATCAAATTCAGGGTATACAAATTTTCCAAAACATCTTCCTCTGATTTTGGATTTTTTAAAGATGCTTTTATTTCCTCAAAATCTGCTCGCTCAACCTTTTGTTTAATGCGATTTTCATCAAATATGCAATAATTTCTTGTTTGATTTGGATATATAACAACTGACATTTAAAAAATCCCTAATTTAGTAATGAAAATATAACTGCACCTGCCATTAGCGCCGGAACAAAAGGCAAGTAGGTTTTGCTTTCTTCTTGTCTTATACCTTTTAATACATTAACTGTCAAGAAAATTCCTGTAACTAATAAAAAGGCCAGCGTCAAATAGTTCTGCGAAGCTGCTTTGAAAATAACAATTGCCAAAGCAAACAAAACTGCACTTATGCAGGTCAATTTGTCTCCTGCCTTATATCTGTTATAGATGTAGAGAGGAAGAATAAAAACCATCGAAGCGCCTAGCGCATAGATAAGAACCCACAAAATATTAGTTCCGTATATAGCACCCAGTGCTCCCGCCACATAGCTATCCGCTTCACCCATAGCCCTTGTTCCTGCAATATAAATTCCCGCTCTTGCTATCCCTTCTATAATTAACACTCCGACAAGAAGCGCCGATAGGGAGACCAAAAGTCCGTAAAAACCGCCGGATATCAAATGATACAGACATCCTGCCACAGCCGCGGCTATTGCAATATTGCAATCTACGAGTTTTTCTTTCAAATCTGTGGAAGTCATTATTATAAAACAAGATATTATAAACAGAGCAAAAATAGTCTTTAGCTCAAATCCATATTTTGCAAAAATTACACCAAATGCAGCTGCCGTAAAAATTTCAACTATAGGATACTGAATACTGATTTTTTCCTTGCAGAAATAACATTTACCTCTGAGCAAAATATAAGACAAAACCGGAATATTGTGCCACCAAAGCAATTTATTCCCGCATTTTGGGCATTTTGAGGGCGGATAAATGATACTTTCATTCGCAAGAGAACGTAAAATTACTACATTATAGAAGCTCCCCAGACAAAGCCCCAAAATTATAATCCAAAATAAAGTATAATTAAATAAACTCACAATATCTAATCCCACTTTGACCTTTTATACTCAGAATCGGAAATCATCTGATACATGTGCTCAAATGCCCTTTTTAGACGTCTGCTTACCATCATTTCGGTCATTCCTAGAGTCTGAGCAATTGCCTTTTGATTATAATCGTTATAGTAATATAACTCAACAATTTCCTTATACTCATCTGACAGTTGTGCTATAACATCCGTCAAAATAAGCTTTGCGTCTTTTAATTCTTCTTCATGCTCGTAATCCGCACCTGTTATTATGTCTTCATAAGTCATATTTCTTGACATATTTGGTTTAATTTCATCAAGAGAAATTACAGAACTCCTTCTGTCGGCTTCCAGCGCAAAATCTACGACATTACTCGGAACATTAAGAGCTTCCGCAACATCAGCATTTGTGAGTCCGT
The DNA here is from genome assembly GCA_902782905.1 of uncultured bacterium. Lineage (GTDB taxonomy): Bacteria > Cyanobacteriota > Vampirovibrionia > Gastranaerophilales > Gastranaerophilaceae > CAG-196. The sequence continues at coordinate 14,015 of CACZPB010000175.1, read as the reverse complement.
CTAATTCTTCTGGAGTCAATGTATTAATAAAGGAGTTGATACGAACCATAAGCTCCCAAATGTGGCGCGGCACTTTTATTGCTTGAGATTTATCCCTTATATAATGACGCATAGCACCAATAATCAAGCACCCTGCATAAATTTTGAAAGTTGTACCTTTATCGGGAGAGAAAGAATCAACTGCCTTTACAAGAGCAATCGAACCGACTTGAACCAAATCCTCAACAGGGTCATAAGCACGTCTTGCTATGGTTCTGGCAATTTTTCGCACGACAGGAAGCATCTCTGATACAATTGTACTTTTCAACTTTTCACGTGAAAATTTATCCTCGGCTGATATGTAGTCGAGAATATGAGCTTCTATTTGTTTGTCTCTTTGAGAAATTGAAGATTCCTGCAAGTTGTAAGGCTCCTAAACCTTGCTATTATTCTAACATAACAAGCGCACGTTATCAATTAGAGATAAAAAATGATATTTATAATAAAATCAGCGACAAGCATATAAACCGTAGAAAGTACTGCCGCTTTGGTTGTTGACTCGCCGACATCTTTAGCTCCGCCTCTAGTTTCATAACCTTGCGTTGCACAAACAAGCGCAATTAAAACACCGAAAACAAAGGCTTTAAAAAGACTTATATAAATATCTCTTGCATTAAGCCATAGCCAGACAGAGTGAGTGTATCTTGCAGGATGAAGCCCGATTGTAGCATACGAAACCAAAAGCCCGCCTAATATACCTACTACCTCTGCTATCATAACTACCATCGGAACCGTAATTGCCGAGGCAACAATTCGCGGAGTGAAATAATACCCGACAGGCTCAACCTTTAAAGTCTTTATCGCATCAACCTGCGAAGTAACCTGCATGTTAGCAATTTCCGCCGATATTGCAGTTCCTGCTCTGGCACCGATTGCAAGTGCAACAAAACCTGGGGCAATTTCTCTTATCATTACAATTGCTATAGAGCCGCCTACATAGGCTTCTGCGCCTGACATCAAAAATTGTTTTGATACCTGTATTGCTATAACTGCCGCGGCAACAAATGCAATAACAAGTGATATAACGAGCGAATCGAAGCTTATTGCAGCCGCTTGGTTAAGGATATGAAAAATTCTTGAATTTCCGCCAAAAAGATAGCGAATACTCAACCATAAATTAATCACGCATTTACCAAAAAATTTAATCATATACGCTCAAGCACCATTTCTTGTACTTTTCTACTTTACCTTTAACAACATCATAATACAAAGATTGTATTTGTTTTGTAATTTTTCCGATTTTTCCGTCACCAACAGGACGGTGATCAATACTTTCCACCGGAACAATCTGAGCACCTGTACCGCAGCAGAATACTTCTTCCGCATTATAAAGTTCCGTTCTGTCTATCGGTCTTTCACAAACAGGAATTCCCAGTTCGTGAGCAAGCTCTATAACAGTGTTCCTTGTAACACCAATTAAAATATCATCAGTAATACTTGTTGTTGTGAGAACCCCGTTTATTACGAGAAAAATATTCATTGCAGAACCTTCCGTCACTTGTCCTGACTCTGATAAGACAACCGCGTCATCAAATCCCATCTCATGAGCATCTGTTTTAATAAGAGCAGAATTGGCATAAGCACCGCTAACCTTTGCCCTCGGTGGAATAGCATTATCAGAAGTTCTTCTCCAACTCGATACGCAAAGTTTTAAGCCTGCGTTTGCGTCAAAATAATCACCGAAAGGTGTTGTAAAAATCAAAAAAGAATCCTCATTGTCAGTGAGAGTAGGACCAACTTTTATCGCTGATTTATATAGAGTCGGACGAATATAAACATCCGTTTTGTACTCATTCTTTTTTAAAAGAGATTTTGTTATATTAGAATATTCTTCAAGAGTATATGGTGATTTCATCCACATCACTTTGGCACTTGCAAGTAACCTTTGATAATGCTCTTTTACACGAAATGCATACAATTGGTCTTCTTCCTTATTATAATAAGCTCTTATCCCTTCAAAAACCGATGTTCCGTACAAAAAAGCGTGGGTTCTTACAGGTATAACAGCCTTATCAGCCTCCACATATTCTCCGTTCATAAAAACGTATTCCATAATTAAACCTCTCTTTGGCTCTAATTATACAATAATAATGGTTCTATGTAAAAAAATGTTACAAAATGGCAATTTTATTTTTGCCGATGTTTTTATATAAATATGAAGTGTGGAGGTTCTCTATGTTTGAAGTGAATAATAATATTGCTAAAATCGACGGCAAACAAGGCAAATACGACGATAAGACCGTCACTAATCCGTCTGTGAGGTACGGAAGAAATGCCGTAGATAACTATTACTCATACATAGAAAAACCTTTTGCAATGGACAAAATGAACCCTGCACCGATTTTGGATTTCGGGGTCGATCCGGATGCTGCGGATAAAAACGAAACTAAATTAAATAAATTTATAGACGAAAATGAAAAATACTTAAACGCTCTGCCACCTCTTGAATTTGAATACAGATATATGCCGACACAAAAGAAAGGTGAAGTTGATACACAAGCCGTTCTTGGAGCAGCTTACGAGGAGATGGGCAAAAGAAAGGATGTTTCGGTAAACGAAATGGATTACAGTTTTGCCGCATCGGACGAATTTTCCGCGAAACCTATGGATATAAACGGCGACGGCAAGATTGATAACGCAGAATATGCTTCAACGCTGCTTGCAGCGGATGCACTTTCAAAAGGAGAGGATGCAAATCCGGATAATATTGACGGAACAATTAATCGCAAAGGCTTCGATGCGGTACTTGCTTATACAAAGAAAAGCAACGCTCAAGCCGCAGCTAACTTATATTCAAATCTATACAACAAATATCAACTGGGTGAAGCTCAAAAAGAATTTAATCCGTAATCTCAACAGTTAAAAGTTGATTTCGTCTTACAAACTGTTATAATTGAATTATGGACGGATTAAGCATAACAAAAATTTTAGCAAGTCTGAGAAACCCCGAATTGTATCTTAGAAAAATAAAGCAAGACGGAGGCTTAGAAGGTGCGGGTGATAAAAGTTTTTTTAATTCGACTCTCACAAATCAGCGCGCCAATACCATACTAAATCCGACATCAACGGCGGCTCTAAACAATCAGCTTCCGATGAACCAAATTGCAAGTATGGATAGGTCAATTTTTGTAAAAAACCTTCTTGGGCTGCCACAAACACTTGGAGAAATTTTGCTTGCGGTACAGAATAAAAATTCACCGCTGAATATAAACACTTTACTATTAAATAACCTAAACCAAGACATGCTCCAGAACCAAAAAGCATTGGCACAAATATTCGGGGATGGAGACGAAATTCCTTTGAATACAATTCCGCAAGCGGAACAATTGGCACAAACAGCGCAAGCAATACAAAAAGATGCAGTAATGTTATTTTTTAGCGGAATGATACATATGCCATCCGTCTCGGAGATGATACTCAGAAACAGCAAAGAGGCTGTTGCCAGCCTGATTTTAGCAATGGCATCAGCTTCAAAAAACGGTATGACCGGAGAACAAATACGTGAGACACTGAGCATAATAAATTCTTGCGTTGCAATGGCAGAGTCAGGCAATCCCGCTCAAACACTCAAGAGCCTGATGATGCTATATCTGCCTTGGCTTCCCTTAAATGAAGGTGTTGGATTTGATTTGGAAGTAGAAACTCCGGACGGCGAAAATGAATCTAATGACTCAAAACTCACGGTATTAATACAGACAAAAAATTACGGAAACGTTAAGGGCGTATTTACTCTTACAACATCAAACTCTGTCGATATTTATATAATCTGTTCAGAAGGCTTCCCAAAGGCGACTTTACAGAGAAGTCTTATGGAAGAGAGTTCCGCACACGCCATGAATACAAATATAGATATTGAATCCGTTACACCCATAAAAGCTGAAGCCGAAAGACAAGAGGCAAAAGTTAATCTTTCTGCAACAAACGAAATGAACCCATATCTGCTTCTTATGGCACACGCTTTTATAAGAAATACCATATTTATTGATTCCAACAGCTTGCCAAACAGCTCTATTGCGGCTGACTCGTTGTAACCCGCTTCGATAAATTGTATGCATTCAAAAGCACAATATCCGCAAAAATCATAGGAAGCTTGCTTACTTCATCCTGTGGTGACACGAGGGATTGGTTTTTAAGAATTTCCTGCTCAAAACCTCTTATTATAAACGAATTTAATATTTCATTATAATCATCAAAAACCGATTCGCTGTTCATTTCTTTCACCTTATCTACATTATCAGCAGGTACAATACCCCAATTTATGTACCCCCCGCTTTGTAAGAAAGACCAAAGCTTCGGTGCTATGATATGAAGATTGTGAGGATTTGTATAAGCGTTAAACGAAATCAAATCGACACCGGAATCTATTGGGATTTGCCAATCACATTTTTTTAGACATTGTACTCCTACAAATGCAGAATATGAATGAATTTTTTCAAATATTTTAGAATATATACTCACCAAATCCTTTGCCTCTAAATTTTCATTCTCGCGCTTTTCTGTACCAAATTTGTTCAACAAAGGCTCCTCAAAAACAATTAAAGGCGTGGCATTTGGAGAAACTTCGTTAATTCTAAATATAAACCACATGGCTTTTAGAGTTAGCATTTCTATTAAATACTTGCGATAAATTTTATTGGTAAGAATTTCCGCACATTCTATGTTTGAAACTTTTTTTGCAAGAGAAAACGGACCCAATAGTTTTACAACCGTTTCTTTAGGCTGTATTTTTTTCAGCATTGCAAAATATTTTTCCATAAAAAGAGTTTTGGATTTATATTTTTCCAATTTTGACATTTCAGGTTTCTTATAAACGGCATCCAACGCCGTTAATTCTTTGGTTAAGCGTTCTTCGCTCTCACTCAAGACGACTTTGTGCTCATTCTTTTTTATACATAAAAACCCCTGTATTGTCATCTCCAGCAAGGATACTTCGCCGCCGATGTTGGGAAGCAATGTAATATATGGTACATCCTCATATACCTTTACCATTGTCTTTATGGCTGCCTCTATACTATTATAAGGCATATTACTTGCCGGAAAATTTTTAAAATGAAGTTCCATTTGTCTCTCTTTTAAAAAAGCATGCCAAACAAATTTTTGGCACGCTTTTCGTATCTTAAAATCGTTACCTTGTTATGCTTCTGTTTCTTCAGAAACTTCTTCTATTGATTCTTTTACAACTTCTGAAGCTGTTACAACAACCTTAAGTTCTGTTTTTACTTTTGAAGTTAACTTGATAAGCATTGTGTATTCACCAATCTTGTTAATAGGTGCATTCAATGATACTGTTTTTCTGTCAACTTCAATATTAGCTTTTTCCTTAAGTTCTTCACAAAGTTTCTTGGTTGTAATTGTACCAAAAAGTTTTCCGCTCTCACCTGCTTTTGCAGAAAGCTCAATAGAACCCAATTTTTCAATTTGTTCTGCCTTAGCAAGAGCTTCTTGGTGTAATTTTTCTTGTTTAGCTTTGATTCTTGCAAGATTTTGTTCTCTGTTCTTCAAAGCACCTTCTGTAGCTGCTTCTGCATAATTTTTTGGAATAAGATAGTTTCTTGCATAACCGTCTTTTACGTTTACCAAATCACCGGCTTCGCCTATGTTTTGAACTTCTTTTTTCAATATTACTTGCATCTTCTTTTTCTCCTTTAACTATTATTCGGCTAATATAGTTCTAATATAATAAAAACAAATTTAATTGTCGAGGGGTGGGGGAGGGTAAATATCAAAAATTACTGATTTTGTTAACTTTTGTAACAAGGTTGGGCAATTTTCGGACTTCATTGGTTTTATATCTTTGGGTGTAGCGCTATGACAAGTCCGATTTATTATAATGGTCAAGAATACGAAAGACGAACTTCAAACGACAGTTTGAAGGGGTATCTCCTTGCAACAGCCGCATCAGGTGCGGTTTTGGCACCGCTTCCTTGGCTTGGAATGCCTTTCCAAAAACAACTAATCAAAGAAATGCCTAATAACAGGGAGTATAAAGACGCATTTTTTAAGGCTCTTGATATTTCAGGACTTAAAGAAAAAGGAGTAAATATAGTTGAAGCACAGAAAGTGCTTGGTGCGCCGCCTGAATACGCTCTTGGGCGAAATGCCTGCTATATCCCGAGTGCAAAACAAGTTTTGATAAATACTGACAAAATATCCTGCGCTGGACTACACGAGTTAGGCCATGCTATGAACGATTTGATGAGCAAGTACGGTGTCAAATATTTGGCAAAAATGCGAGGTGCAGGTTACGCAATTGCAGGTCTTATGGAATATTTTGCAATTTTTTCAAGAACAAAACCGAAAGGCGCCCCCAGAAGTTTCACGGATGTTATAGAAGATAATTGCGGTAAAATAGCATTTTGGGCAATGCTTCCCGTTGTAATTGAAGAAGCTATCGCAAGTTATAGGGGAATAAAGCTCGCTAAAAAAGCAGGACTTGCAGAACCTTTAGTTAAAAATATGAAAAAACTCTTGGGTAAAGCTCTTTTAACTTATGGCGGAAGGGCTGTTCTTGGCGGGCTCGCAGTGTATGCTTCCAGAAAAGTTATGGATTATTTTACAAGACCTAAAGAAATAAATTACTAACCTGCACACCTATATACGCAATACTCTCTCTCCGCTTTCAAGCGAATGCAACCTAGCAGCTTGAGATACTTTTACTCTGCTACAATTTTTTCGATTTCTTGATTACCGGAATCAAAAACCTTTATTTCTGTTCTTTCGCCGTCTTTATACTCTGAAGTATACGTATTTTGAAGTTTTAAGGCTGAATTATAAACAGTCTCCTTAGTTTTTTGTCCGTCTGTGTATTCGCTGAATACCGAACCGCTTTCGGCAGGTTTATCAGCGTTATAATAGGTAAATCTCTTTATATCAGCACCTTCATAGGTAGCAGAAACATTCACCTTTGTTTTACCTTCTTTGTCATAAATAAGGTGTTCAACTCTCATATCGTTTTCACTTGCAACAGTTTCTTTTTTGAGTGATAAAACATTTCCCTTGTCATCCTTCATCTCATATTTAACAGGGTTTGTCTCATCGTAGTTCCAAGTTTCTATGAACTCCATATCACCATCTTTATTATATTTTGTGTGCCTTAGGGGAACTTTTGTTTCTCCGATGGTTTCATATTCCCAACTATCATTGTCAGTATCTTTCATTTTGCCGTTATATCCGAGAGTTGTACGAGTCAAATGAGCATTTGAAAGAGATATTTCAACAAAGTCGACTCCATGTCTTAGATTATCCGGATTATCAGTTACCAACAAAAGTTTGTTCCCGACTTTTTTTGCCATAAATATACCATTAGAGTTTTCAGCAATGTTTTTTACCGCATTTTGAACCTCTTTGGACATATCTGCAATCTCATATATTGTACTTAAAGGCATTGAATTTGATAAAAGGTCAGCATAAAGATTTGACTGTTTTATCGTTTCTTCAGATTTACTAACATTAACACTTTCTTTAGGCTGTTTGACTGATTTTGCCTTTGTTCCGTTAGGAAAAGATTTTAATTTTTTTTGAGCAGTCTTTCCAATAACCGCTTCTGAGTCGTTATTTGGAGACAACGAGTCTGAGTTTTTATTTACGACAAATGGCAACCCGCACAAAACCAGTACGCACAGACAAGCACCGATAACAACCTTTTTATTAATCATATCCAACCCCCTGTAATGATACTTAATATTATAATTCTTATTTGACATTTAAGCAATATTTTGTGCTAAGATTTTTCTATGGAGATTATCACAAATTTAAAGGGAAAAATTATCGTTTCATCTCAGGCTATGCCAAATGAGCCTTTGTACGCAAAAGAATGCATGGAAGCAATGATGGCATCAGTAATAAATGGCGGTGCAGATGCTCTAAGAGTTGCCGGAGCAAGAGATGTAAAGATTGCAAAAAGTTTTAATGTGCCGGTTATAGGACTTACAAAACCGGAAAAACTTCCTGATAACTGGAAGGAAGTTGTTTATATTACCCCCACTTTAAAGGAAGTAAACGAACTTATTGAAGCAGGGGCAGATATCATTGCTTTTGACGGAACTTCTCGCGACAGAGGCAACTGCACATTGGATAATGTTATAACAAGAATTCATCAAGCCGGAAAGCTCGCCATGGCAGACATTTCTACATTGGAAGAAGGCATAAATTGTTCAAAAAAAGGAGCTGATATAATTTCCACAACCCTTGCCGGTTATACAAAAGAATCAGGAGAATCTACTGAAGGCCCTGATTTTGAACTGCTTATCAAATTGGTTTCTGAAGTGAATACACCCGTAATTTTGGAAGGCAGAATTTGGGAGCCAAGTGAAGTAAAAAAAGCATTTGAACTCGGCGCACACGCAGTTGTAATAGGCTCTGCCATAACAAGACCTCAACTCATTACCAAACGATTTAAAGAAGGCGCAATTTAGTAGTCAACAGGCAGTTTGACCAAACACATAAGATAAAGGACAAAAATGAAAAAAGCATTGGCATTTGATATTGGCGGAACAAAAATTTACAGCACTATTGTCGACGAAACCGGCACAGTAGCGGGCGAAATTGAGAAGTTCTCGACCCCAAAGACCCTTGATGAAATAAAAAAAATTCTGAGAGAACAAACAAAAAAATATGAAGATGAGATTGACGTTATTGCAATTGCAACAGCAGGCGCAGTCAATAACGAAAATACAGCTGTAATAGGTTCTACGGGTAATCTTCCGCAGGGATACAACTCAATAGATTTCCAGAAATTAAGTTCAAAAAAAGTTTTTCTTGAAAATGATGCTAATGCTGCCGCTTGGGCTGAATATAAAATAGGAGCCTCAAGAGGCTCTAATGTATCTGTAATGCTGACTCTTGGCACAGGTGTCGGCGGAGGGATAATAATTAATGACAGGCTTTTGAAAGGGAAATCAGGTGCCGCCGGCGAAATGCATTTTAAGATGTACCCTGACAAACGCAGAAAATGTACATGCGGAGGCTGGGACTGTTTTGAAATTTACGCATCAGGTACAGCCTTAAAACTTAATGCGGAAGAGGCGCTGAATGATAAAGATGTTACAACTTATGATGTAATTGAGGGTGTAAAAAATTCAGACAGAAAAATGATTGAGATTTTAGACAGATGGCAAAACGATATTATAGTGGGAATAAAAGGACTGGCAAATTTGTTTGACCCCGATTGTGTTGTTTTATCCGGTTCAATGGCTCAATTTGTAAACATAAAAAAGGTTGAAGAAGAAGTAAATTCAGACATTGTAACCACTCCGACATCAATAAGACTGGCAACGGCAGGTAATTATTCAGGAATGATAGGTGCGGCTCTGCTGGCACTGAGGTAAGAATAGAAGCCTATTTTTCGACTCTCATTCTGTAGGATGGAGGAAGTGAAGTGGGCTATGTGGTAAAAATAATGGGCAAATCTAAACGCAGAATACTAAAAAACGGCAAATATGACAGTTTCCCTTTTATGACAAGGGAATCTGCGCTTAGTGATGTTGTCAAAAACATAGAGCACAAAGACCAAGTAATTGATACAATTACCCTATTTGGATTTACGGCAGAAGAGATTTTGGAAGCCGGAGCCGCTTATGAAGATGTAATGGCTTTTGGCGGAATGTTGAAATAAAATTACGACAATTTCCTTATCATCTCATGAGCATCTTCGTCTTCCGGAAAAATTTCAACAAGTTTGTCTAAATATTCCAAAGCTTTGTCATTTTCTTTAAGCGCCTCATAACATTTTGCAATACTCATTAAAATTGAAACATTTTCAGGGTACTTGGAAAGTATGTTATTAAAAATATTTAGAGCATTCTGATACTCACCAAGCTCATAATAAGTCAGAGCAAGCGTATTTTGTGTTTCTATATCCGGATTTTGTTCAACCGCCTTAATAAGATATCTCTTTGCTTCCTCAAATTCACCGCGCGCATAAAAAATTCTTCCTGCACAGAATTGAATATATTCGTGATGATGATTTACTTTCAAAGCCTTCATAATATACTCTTTTGATTCATCCAACTGATTTAGTATAAGTTTATTCAATGCCATAAAAGTAAGCGCTAGGACATTTTCCGGTTCAATTTCCAGAGCTTCCGTATAATATCTTTCAGCTTCATTATTCTTTGAAGTTGAATACAAAAAGTTACCATATTCAAATAATATTTCAAAATCATTTGGTGCAAGCTTCATCGCTGTTTTAAATTCATCATCCGCCCAGTCAAACAGGCGCTTATTCAAATATATAACCGCCAAATCCTTGTGAGCTTTGGCTATATTAGGATTCATTTTAATAACCTTTTTCAGCATTCTCTCCGCAGTATCGGTATCACACAAGCTTGAAGATAAGACCGCGTACTGGTGCATTGTCTCTGCGGTTGCATTTTTTAAAAGAATTTTGTCATAAATATCTTTTGCTTTGCTCAATTGATTGGTTTTTATATAAAGATTTGCAAGCTTTTGAGCCGGAAGTATAAATTTTGGATTTACATACACAATCCCCTCAAGCATTGAAATAGCAGTTTGAAGGTCACCCATTGCCTCATAACAGGTTACAAGATTGTATTTGTAATTATCCTTTTCCGGATGCTGTATCAATAGCTTTTTATATATATCAGATGCTTTTTTATATTGTTCCGATTTTACAAGCGACATAGCAAGTGCGATTTTGAAACTTTCGTCTTCATCATCAATTTCTACCGCCTTTTCAAAATACTCACATGCTTCTTTATGTTTTTGCTGAATTTGAAGTGCAGAACCAATGTTGTAATACGCCATTGGGCTGGTGTTATCTAATTCAAGGGCTTTTTTGTAGCATTCAATGGCTTCGTTTGCGTGACTTGTAGCCATATATGCAGTACCCAAGCTGTTGTATATGCCGATATTATTAGTTTCTTTTTCAAGTGCACTTTTAAAATGTTCAACAGCTTTATTAAAATCTTTAACTTTCATGTAAGCCGTTCCTATTACAAAATCAAAAATATAATCGTCAGGTTCAATGTTGCGAGCCTTTAGTGCATAGTTAATTGCATCTATCGGATTATCCATTTTTAAAAGTAACACGCTCAAACTTTTATATGCTTCAGCATAATTTTCTCTAAGCTCAATAACTTTTATATAAGCAGCTTTTGCAGGAGTGAAGTTGCCGAGATTATCATAACATATCCCCAAATAAAACCATGAAGTTGCATCATCAGGAGAATACTTAACAACCGTTTCAAACTGAGATTGAGCCTCTGCCCACATTTTTTTGTTAACGTAAACCAGACCTAAAAGCTTGATTAATTCGGTATTATTACTATCTTCTTCCAAGGCAGGTTTGATTAAGCTAAGCGCTTCATCAAAATTTTTATTTCCGATTAACTCATTAATTTTTTCTATATCAGCCATAACTTTCTCCGTTTTCTTAATTATGTCATAAAAACTCGCTATATCATAATTTGTGTGCCTAACATGATTTTATGCGAATCATCTGCATTATCACGTTGGCAAAATGCGTAATTTAGCATCAACCTTAAAGCTTGACCTTTAATAAAATAATTCAGACCAAATGTATATTCTCTGGATTTGTTATTGCCTGCGTGAGTATCAGGATCAAATTGGTCATAACAAATTAGCGCCTGAAGCTTTTTAGTAATCATATATCCTATTGTTGTGTAAAAGCCGCTTGCGTGGTCAGTAACAGAGCGTCCAAGAGTTCCGTTATATCCGTTTGCGTGAGCCCATTCGAATTCTGCCATAAATCTCTTGTACTCATACCCAATGTAAGCACCTGTTACACAATAATTATTGTCCCTTTTCCCTGCTTGCAAACCGCCGCCGATTCTTAACTTTCCATACTTGCCGTCAGTTTTACCTAATGGTTTCAAGTTAACCCAGCCTACAAATTCCGTTCCCGGAAAAAACTCTTGCATATATGTATCAGAACTGTATACACCCAAGTCGTAATCTATTAAACTAAAGTCCCCTCTTGCTCTGGCGCCGAGTTTTCTAACAGTACCAAATGTTCTTGCGATTTGTGAGCGCCCTAAAAATCCAAGCGTATACGCACTGCTTCCGCCTTCCATGCCGACAGGGGTTCTTGTATAGCCGACTAAAAATCTGTGGTGAGGAACTTTGTTTGTCGCAACATAAACATCACCAAACATACCCTGAACCATGTTTCTGTCTGAACGCGGTGAAATTCCAAGCATTATTCTAAAGTCGGCATTATTGTTTTTCAAAAATCCGTCTAAACCAACATTTACGGCATTAAAATCATACTGACTCTGGAAGGCGCCATCTTGTCTCATGTCCATATCCAAATAGCCGTTATATGCGCCCCATAAATGAAGTCTGTCCATTTTTGAATTTTCGTCAAAATGCTTTGTTAAAACTTCTTCCAAAAGATAACTAGGTCTGTCATATTTATAGATTTCCAGATTGTATACATCTTGAAGCTTTTCTCTTAATGTTTTTTCCTTGACTTCAGAAACTGAAACAGCCTGAGTCTGTGCTTCAACATTTATACTGTTGTCAGCCCCTGGCAGGTTCAACTGAACTTCATCAAAATTATCTTTATCTTTTACTGTTACTTCTTCTGCTCTTAATGGACTAGTGCTAACAATAATTGAAAAAAGCAGAAAGAAAAGCAAATACTTCTTCATAATTAATATTTTAACTTAAACATCGCTAATAATAAAATACTTGAAAAAGAGTATTTAAATGTCAAATCAGTCATGAAAAATTAAAGTATTATTATAATTTACTAAATTTGGAGAATATAAATATTGATAAAAATATATTCATTTACTTTCTTTATTGAACTTTTCATTTTTTTTTATATTTTAATTGAATTGAATATTGAATATAAAAATGATAAAATTTTATTAATATATAATTTAATATTTTCCATTTCTATATCATTATTTTGTTTTTTTCTTCCTTCTTTTTTTTCGAACTTTATAATTTCTTATTCATTAATATGCTTTACTTCAGGATCCAATTCAGAATTTTCTGTGAATATTTCCCTTTTATAATTATTAGTATCCACAACACTTTTATTATTAGGTTGTCTATAGTAGTTTTCCCCATAAAAATAATTATTCCTTTCATTATTTGCGGCATTTTGGTATTCTAAAATTTGTTCTCTAATAGAAATGAGTGATAGGTACAACGAACTCAGTGCCTAACCCCAAGCCTATACATACATTTCTTGCATTTTCAGTATTATTAATATCCCACTCAAACTGGTCTTTGTATTCTATATTACCTATTAATATATCTACTTTTATCGTTTTCAAGATTTCATCATCTTCAATTTTATTACATTTTTTATAAAAGCTCGTTTGCCTTTTCATTTGACTTAATATTTCTTTTTCAAAGGAAATTGATAAATTATTAATATATTGGAAGCATTTAAAAAGTCAAATAAGGTTCATTTAAATTCCATAACAAACTATCTTTATATTTTATCCCTTCTAATACTACATTAATATTATTTGGTATTGAATTATCAAAACCACAATTTGAATCAGAATCTTCACATAACTTTTTGTTTTGGTTCCTGTTGGTTAACTGTTGAAAATTGGATAGATTTGTTCCTGCATATATGGGCTTAATAGAATAAATATTATTGAGCCAATTTTCAATGCTTTCTTCAGCTGCTTGATTTATTTTTCCTTTATTTTGAAGACATTGACTTAATTTTGAATGATTATTTCATGAACAATATCTATTTGCTTTAAATTATATTTTTCTATTTCTTCTAAAACTTTGGGACAAAGATCCTTTTCTTCTTGGAAAATATTTGACATTTTTTGGCCTTTAAAATAATATTTTAATTATGCTAATTTAATTAAAAAATATTTTTTTTCCTTATAATTTAGATAAAATAAAAAAATATATCTTTTTATTTAAAAATATTTTTTTATATATTTAAAATGATTAAATGGGGATTGGGGATGGGGGATTGGGGATTGGGGATTGGGGATTGGGGATTGGGGATTGGG
>CACZPB010000174.1 GCA_902782905.1 uncultured bacterium | reverse complement strand
CTTCTTTTGTTGAATAAAGCTGACCTCGTTGATAAAGATGAGCTTGCAAACTGGTGCGAATATTTGAAAGAATCAACAAACTGTCCCGTCATTGTTACTGAGGCAAAGGGTAACAATGAACTTTCCGCTGTCGTAAAAACAGCGGTTGAGCTTTCTGAACCTAAAATACAAGCTCTTATGGCAAAAGGGCTGTTAAGACGTCCTGCCAGAGCAATGGTAGTTGGCATGCCAAACGTCGGGAAATCAAGTGTTATAAACAAATTGACGAAGTCTTCTAAAACAAAAATCGGAGCAAAAGCAGGTGTTACACGACAGCAACAGTGGGTCAGAATTAACCCTAAATTAGAACTTTTGGATACTCCCGGGATTATTCCGACCCGACAGGATGACCAGCTTCAGGCAACTAAACTTGCGTTTGTAAGCTCTGTATCAGAAAATGCTTACTCTCCTGAACCTGTAGCAAAGGCGCTTTTGGAGATGCTATCCGAGAGCAAGCAATCAGACTTTATAAAAGAATATTATAAGACAGATGAGCTTAGTTTAGAATCTATAGCTGAAAAACGCAACTGGATACTTAGAGGAGAGAGTCCGGACACTGAGCGCACGGCTATATATGTCCTAAAAGACTTTAGAGAAGGCAGGCTTGGTAAAATTATACTTGATGATTTAAAAATAGAATAATCTTACTTCTTATTTGCTCAAGTGATTAATATAACAATAGCGCCTGATATCATTATTAATGAGGCTATAAGCTTCTTCATTAATCCTTTTTCTTTAAAAATATTTACCCCCAAAAATACACTCAAAACCGTTGATAGTTGGAACAGCGCAAGTGCATACGATACATTTATTTTTGAAAACACATAGTTTGTTGAATATTGCATGAGTGCGACAAATATAACTAAAAGTGAAAGATATTTTATTTCCGGAAGTTTTGGCTTGTTCTTTGAAATCAGCATAAAAACTAAGGAAAAAATAAGCCCCGAAAACGCCCAGAGAGCAAATGATGTCGGAAGGTTTGTAAGAAGGATAATTTTTTTAATAAATACAGCCTCGCTTCCTGAAAAAATCAAAGCTAAAACCCTATATAATACGGCTTTTTTGTCTGAAAAAGTACCTTTAAAGCTTAATATATAAGTACCGAGAATTATTAAAAAAATTCCGAATACAGAACTTAGTGAAGGTATTTCGCCCAAGTATAAAAATGCTATAACAAGTGCAACTACCGGTTTATAAGAATTTATTGGCGCAAGAGAAGAAAGTTCTCCAACTGAGAGAGCTTTTATAATAAAATAGTTTCCCATAGCTCCTAAAAATCCCATAACAAAGAAATTTATAACAAGCTCTCCTGTGTTATTAAAATTAAAAAGCGGTATCAAAAGTAAAGCACAGAAGCTCAAGCCCAAATAGGTATAAAAATTAACAACAGAAGATTTTGAGCCTGAGTTTGTCAAAAGCTTTTGGAAAACATTAAGATAAGAGTTAGAACAAATCCTAAGCGCCGTACCTATAACCACTCCAATCATACTAGGCGCAAGCCTCTACAAGTTTTGATGCAATCTCAATTGCATTCGCCTGAGCCTCATTATTTTCCCAAAAATCCGGAGCTGTAATATATGGTTTAACAATTTTTCTTGCCCAAGAGCCAACTGCAATTCCCCAATAATTTATTCCGCAAAGACGGCAAAGTTCTGCTGTTTTTGAGTTTGTTCCGCCCGAGAGCATTAAATGTACAGGGAGATTTGCATTTTGTATGATTTCTGCCATTGCAACAGCCTGCAACGTTGTTTTGTAGCTATCATCAGACCCGCTCATAGGGATTCCGTCCGCCTGAATAATTGTTGTGTAAGGCTCTCTTTTAGCAATCATTTCTTTAATTCTCTCAAGCACTTCTCTGTTGCCGAAATTTTCTCTATCTATACAGATTGAAGCATATTTGGGGTTACACTCATTTATAACCTGCCATTTCTTTGCTAAATCATCCTTGTCATGACCCATTATATGAAGCTCCAAAACTTCAACTCCTTCAGACACCATATAAGGAAGAATTTCTCTATAGTTAACATCCTTTTCTTCCATACTTATTGCACCTACAGGACATTTCTCAAAACATTTGGAACAGCCGATACATTTTTTCTCGTCTATTGAAACCTCGCCCAAGATTTGAATATTTTGACTTTCACCCAAAGGCAAAGTAGATATTACGGCATCATTCGGACAATTACAATAACAGCTTGAACATTTTATACATTTTGATGAATCTATTTTTGCCTTTTTTATATGTTTATCGCCTTTAATCCCGATACTTACACAAAAACTCAAGCCGGACACACCACTCAAGCTTGCCCCCTCTTTTGCCGCCGCTAAAATTTCTTTTCTTGCGCTTAGATCAAAAAGCCTGCTCCCTGCCTTTGCCCATACGTAAACCAAGCGCTTGACGCTTTCACAATCCTCATTACCGGCTCCGCAAACAAGTTTGAACATCTAAAAACCTATCGCATCATTGAAAACTTTTTTATTGGTTGATAATTTTGAAGCCTCTCCTGATGCTGCATGGACTTCAGGAGTTTCAATTACTTGCCCTGCTCTTTGAAGCATATTGTTCTGTTGCAGAGTCTTGTCTACATTGTTGAACGATTTTAGGCTGTCAAGCTTATTTTGAAGCTCCTCGTTTTCGTTATTCAAAATTACAGTTTGTCTGCTTATATCGTTAAGCTTAATTTCACTTGATATGACAAAATAGTAGCTGATTATCACAACTGCAATAAGAGCACTCAAAATAACACACAAAGATTTGTTTACACGTTTGATTGCCATATCTTTTACCAAGTTCTCCTTTGGAAAGTACCCTTCTATTATACTATTAACAGCCAATTTTTGAATAGACCTGTCGGTGTATGATTTCTCTCTCGATGGTTCTTCATAAACGTACTGTTTTTTCGTATCGGAAGAAAACTTCCTTATAAAACTATCCAAACCGAATTTATTAGCATTGGTATTAATTTTTGCAGCCGAAACCAAAACTTAATCTCCTACTCCCAGAAACCCCTTAGCTCGCATAGTCTTTTATCTTATGCACTTTGCGACCCTGAGTTTTGCGCTTCTCGATGGCGGATTTTCCTTAATCTCCAATTCCCCCGCCATAATCGGTTTTTTGTTAACCAATTCTATTCTTGGCGGTTCGCAAGTACAAATAAGATTATTACATCTGCACTTGCTGCTTTCATTCTTAAAGAACTGTTTTACTATTCTATCTTCCAAAGAATGAAAACTTATTACAGAAATTATACCATCTTTTGCGATTAAATCCAATATATCATGCAGTACATTCTTTACATTTTTTAACTCTTTATTTACTTCGATCCTAATAGCCTGAAACACTCTTGTAGCGGGATGTACAGAAGATTTAATATGAGGAGTAGAAGCAATAATAAGATTAGCGAGCTCCGTCGTTGTTCTAATAGGCGTTCTCCTTCTAGTTTCGACAATCGCACGCGCAATCCTTTTTGAAAATCTTTCTTCTCCATATTCGCTAAAAATCCTTACTAAATCATCTTCTTTATAGTTATTTACTACATCATAGGCCGAAAATTCCGCACTCATGTCAAATCGCATGTCAAGAGGCGCCTCTTTAGAAAAAGAAAAACCGCGCTCCTGTTTTGTAAGCTGGTGATAAGACGCGCCCAAATCCAAAATCACACCGCCCGTAATCTTTTCTATACCAAGTTTTCCAAGTTCTTGCTTAATGTTTGTATAGTAGGATTTTATTATTGTTAAATTTTTGTATGCTTTTAACCTCTCTTTTGAGTGCTTAATTGCTTCATCATCTATATCAAAAGCTATAAGCCGCCCCGAAGGCTGAATTCTTTTGAGTATAAGCTCGCTGTGTCCTCCGCCGCCGAGAGTGCAATCAACATATATTTTTCCGTCTTGACAGTTGAGTGCGTCTACTGCTTCGTTTAGCATGACCGTATAGTGTTTAAAATCGTCCATAAACAGATTGTAACATTATAAACCACCAGTAGCAACGGGGGGGGGTAAATGTAGGGGCTTAGCGTCAGAGTTACCAGCACGGT
>CACZPB010000173.1 GCA_902782905.1 uncultured bacterium | reverse complement strand
CATCAAGGGAAGGGGTAAATGTAACTTAGCATGAATTGAAATCTACAGATTTGGCGCATGTTGGGTTCTCGCCCCTAATGGGGAGAGTTAGAGAGGGGTTTTATACAAACAATAACAGAACAAGAAAGCGAGAGTATGATATGAAAAATAAAATAAGACTTGAAAACGGTTTTTCTCTGATGGAGATGATGGTCGTACTCTTAATTATATCAATAATAATGGCAGCAACTGCCCCAATGGTAGCCAAGAAGATGGCAACTGACCGTGCAAACGGCGGCAGCCCTTGGATTTTTACGAGTAATAACGGGAATATCGGATTTAATATTGCGGGAAACAATGTCTCTGCAATAATTGGCGCTGCTGATATTTCTGGGTTGTCCAACAATGTTACTCCTAGATTGATTATAAACGGCTCGAATACACAGCCTGCCTTAGCGTTCGCAAGCGGAAGTGCTTATGTGGGACAGCTTACCGTCGATGGAGCAAACAACGCTGTCGGGATTTCAAACGACGATATAACAAATGGCACCGTAGCCTTAGGTTTGGAGCAGTCAATAGGTAATACAAATACAATAGCTATAGGTAATGGCATAACAACAACAAATAATGGTGAAATAAATATTGGCGGCAAATTCAGATACGATGGATCAGAAAATATAACGCTCGGTAACAACAGTGATGTAGTAAATATCCCCGGCTCATTGCAACTAAATGGCCTTACGTCAACAGGTGGTGTGAATTATGTAAGATATACAGGAAACTCTCATCAACTAACTCTTGGTACTGAGTATGACACTGTTTATATTCCTGGGAATCTTGTAGTCGATAAACATACAATTTTAGGTGCAAAAGGTGGTGATTTTGCTTTTAAAGAAAATCAAAAAGATATTTATATTTCTGCATGGCGTGGGAATTCCACCAATAGCTACGCTTTATATGCAACAAAAAAGGCAACATCAAATAATAAATTACTTGAATTAGCTAAAGAATATGGAATTCAAAATTTTGGTGTTGACAATTTACCAATTTCGTCGGATGCTCGTTTAAAAAACATTGGTACAAAATATACATCAGGTCTCGAAGACTTGAAAAAACTTGATATTTATAATTTTACATTTAAGCACGACAAAACAAAATCACCGCATGTTGGTGTAATGGCACAAGATTTAGAAAAAGTATTCCCGACTGCTGTTTCAGTTGACCAAACGGGATATTTGCGCATTCGTTGGGATGAAATGTTTTATGCTGTTATAAATGCCGTAAAAGAGTTAGATGCAAGACTAACGGAGTTTACAGAACAGGCTAAATTATATTTTGATGAAACAATGGCTCTAAAGGTAACAGTCAGAGAACAGCAAAAAACAATTCAAGAACAGCAAAAGACAATAGAATCTCTTAAAATGGAGATAAAAACTCAAAATACAGAATTTGAAAAGCGTTTGGAAAAAATAGAGAAAAGACAAAATGCTGATTAATGCAAGTCTAAGTTACAAATAGCATTTAGGTTCTTCGCCCGCTACTCCTGCGTGCAGTTCAACAAATTTTTTAGATGGGCTCATATCTATTTTTGTTAAAAGAACTTCTTCTATTTGGAAGAAACCGACATCGCCTGACATTTCTATATCAATTCTTATAGGTTTTCTCTCACCGTGGTGAATTCCTATTCTGTTTATGGCATTAGCCGAATATTTGTGGATATCACCGACTTTAGGGGTTGTGTTCATTGCAAGCGGAATTCTTGCTCTGCCTTTTGTCATGTCGCATCCGTCAGCAATAAGGATTATACCTGCTTCTATAGAGTGAATTCTTCTGGATGCCATATGCCCTATTATTGCCTCAATTGCAACGGACTTAATAACTGTTCTGCGATGTAAATTTTCGGGGAAAATATGCATAACGGCGCGTTCAATGATTGGTTTTGCCAGAGTAACAGACATTTCCTCGTGGCCTTGTCTTCCTATCATCATGCCCAAATCGTGCATAAGTCCTGCAAGAATTACTGCGCACATACTGTCTTCAAAGCAGCCGATTTCTTCTTCTTCAAGTGAAGTTTTGATGCCTGAATCATGAAGGATATTGAGCATCTTTATGGCATTAGCCGTAACCTGTCTCATGTGAACAGGCCCGTGGTCATTGTAGCCGAGCCTCTTTATGGAAACATTGTTTGCATAATCCTGCATCTCTTGAAGCTCTGCATCGTTAAACAAATAGTTAACAAGCTCTAAGCACTTGGGGCTGTTTTGTAATCTTTTCAGTATTTTAGACTCTACCGAGACTTCTTTAATTGATTTCATATTCACATGATAACACGTTTTTTACTCTCTCGCAAATTATTATAAAAGGATAAGGAAAAACAAAATTCTTGATTGTTTGACCCTACTTTATGTTTAATTTAAAATTAAGTTAAGGGAATAACGAAGCAGGAGGCAAAAATGTTTGGATTTAAGGTACCGCCAAAAGTTTATTTTAAAAGAGGTTCTACGGATTTAGCGCTTAGAGAATTTGCCCATAAGGAGCGTGCTTTTATTGTATCTGACAGATACCTTTTTAATTCCGGAGCGGTTAATGTTGTTTTGGATTTGCTGGAATCTTTCGGTACTGACCATCAAATCTATACGGATATTAAACCTGACCCTACTTTTGAAGATATAAAAAACATTGTTGATATCGTAAATTCTTACGGTCCTGATGTTATAATTGCAATCGGCGGCGGTTCTCCTATAGATGCAGCAAAACTTATTTGGCTTATGTACGAAAAGCCTGATGTGGATATCTCAAAGATTTCTATGAACTTTTGGGATATTGATAAAGATTTGACTGTTTTGGAAAATTTTGGTCAAAAAGCTTCTATGATAACAATTCCTACAACTTCGGGAACGGGTTCTGAGGTTACGCCTTTTGCAATCATAAAAGATGAAAAAGACAATTCAAAGATTACTATTGCAGACTATGCGCTGACTCCAAGTATGGCAATAATTGATGCAAACTTTGTCGACAGTATGCCAAGAGGACTTACGGCCGCATCGGGGTTGGAGGCTTTGGTTCAGGCAATAGAAGCTTATGTTTCTCCGATGTCTACGAATTTTACAAACTCGAATGCACTAGAAGCAATAAAGTTGATTTTTAGATATTTGTGGCGTTCTTTTAAAGAGGGGATTAATGATCCTCTGGCGAGAGAAAAGATGCACTATGCCTCAACAATCTCCGGCATGGCGCTTGCTAATGCTTTTCCGGGGCTTTGCCATTATATGTCTTATGAGCTTGGTGTAATGTATAACATTCCGCACGGTGTTGCAAACGGTCTTTTAATAAGACAGATGATTAAGTACAATGCTCAAAACAATCCTGTAAATCTACCTAAAGGGCATGAATATGCGGGCGGAAAGGTTAAGTATTCACAGATTGCTGACGAACTAAAACTCGGCGGCAAAGATGAGGACGAAAAAGTTGAGCTTTTGATTGGTGAAATTGATAAATTGATGGATCAGATTATGATGCCGAAATCAATGAAGCAGATTGGTATCAAGGAAGATGTTTTTCTGGAAAATGTTGACAAGCTGACTGACAGATTATTGGCAAATCAAAATTCAAAAGGCAAGGTTTCAAAGAATATAAGAGGGGATATAAAACAATTATTCTTGGATGCTTTTTACGGAAAAGTATAATACAATGGTTAATAGAGTGTTTAAATTATGCGAGGTGCTGTATGAAAAAAATTGAGGTAAAGGTTTGTTTGGGAACAACATGTTTTGTAATGGGCGGAGGCAATTTGCAGGAATTGAACGATATTATCCCTAAAAAATACGGTGACAAAGTAGAAATTTTTGGAAGCAATTGCTTAGGGTTGTGCTCAATTAACTGGGAATACTCAAAAGCACCTTATGTAAAAGTGGATGATGAAGTAGTTACTGAAGCAACAGTCGAAAAAGTTTTAGAAGTTATAGATAGCAAGTTAGGAAACAATTAGAAATGAATAATGCAGGTCAAGCAATACACATAAAAAAAGAAATTTTAGTCAGATTAATAAGAGCCTTTTTCTCAGATGATTTTGAAGAAAACACAAGGTTAATCCCTTATGATATGAGACCAAAGGGAATGGAGGTTCCTTACAGGTGTTGTGTTTACAAGGAAAGAGCTATTATTAAGGACAGAACAATTGCAGGCTTAGGGTTTGCAATTGAAGAAGATGACGAGACAGTTTCTCTTGCAAAATACGCAAAACGCGCATTGGAGAGAAAAGAAATTAGCGATAAGAATTTAACCGTTTTGCAGGCGGCTTGTAAAGGGTGTTCTACAAACAGAATTTATGTTACTGACCTTTGCCAAGGTTGCGTTGCAAGACCTTGTACAACAGCTTGCAAGTTTGGCGCAATATCAATTGTTAACGGTAAATCAGTTATAGATGATTCCAAATGTAAAAAATGCAAAATGTGCGTAAATGCATGCCCATATAACGCTATAGTGAAAATTACGGTACCTTGTGAGGATGCATGTCCTGTCGGAGCAATAAAAAAAGATGAAACAGGCTTTGCAAGCATCGACCACGAAAAATGTATAAATTGCGGAAGATGTACGGCAGCATGTCCGTTTGGCGCAGTACACGAAAGAAGTCAAATTATTGATATATTGAAGGCAATTAAGTCTGATAAGAAGGTTATTGCCATGATTGCGCCTTCTATTGCAGGACAATTCCCTGGAAACATTTATCAACTCAAATCCGCTATTAAGAAAGCAGGGTTTGATGATGTTTATGAAGTAGCGCAAGGTGCGGATATTACTGCCAGAAACGAGGCAAAAGAATTTACCGAACGTATGGAGGGGGTAAATGAACAAAATGCTGAATGGCTCGGAGCTTGGGTTAACGAAGGCGGCTACGGTGAGGGTGTAAATGATGATTCAAATGAGGCACCAAAAACATTTATGACAACTTCTTGCTGTGCAGGATATAATCAGCTTATCAAAAAACATTTGCCGGAGATTAAGCCTTATGTTTCCGATACAAAAACACCTCTGTATTATACGGCAGAAATCGTAAAGAAGGAATTTCCGGATGCGGTTACGGTGTTCGTAAGTCCTTGTGTTGCAAAGCGTGCCGAGAGTTATGAAAATGAAAACGTAGATTATGTTATGAACTACGAAGAATTAGGCTCTTTGTTTATCGCAAGAAAGGTTGAAATACTAGAGTGCGAAGAGGAAAAATATCCGGTAGAGAGTTCAAAACAGGCAAGATGCTTCGGTTTTACAGGCGGTGTAGCAGAGTCTGTTAAGGCATCTTTAAGAGACGAAAATTCAATAAAACCGCTTGTAATAAACGGCTTGAACAAAGAGTCCATAAGACAGCTTAAAAAATATGCGACAACAAATACTTGCGAAGGTGGATGTAATTTGATAGAAGTTATGTGCTGTGAGGGCGGATGTATTGGCGGAAACGCAACAATCAATAACCAAAAAACAGCCAAAAAACTTATTGACACGCTTGCAAGCCAGAGTGAAGATATAGAAAAAATATAAATGTTTTTGTATTTTTGCTGTTTTGTCGGGTTGAAAAAGACTTATACAGAAAAATTATATTAAACAAATAAAAAGAGCCAATTAGTGGCTCTTTTATTTGCCGAAGGCGGGACTTGAACCCGCACAGATTTCTCCATACGCACCTGAAACGCACGTGTCTACCATTCCACCACTTCGGCATATATAATTGTCATAAATGTGCAAATTGCACCTTCTAAACCAATTCTATACTAAAAATAACAATATGTTAACCCTGTTTTATAAAAATAATTGTTAACAATTGTTAAAATATAAGGCAATTTTTTAATGTCTAATGACTTTATTTATATATAGGGAAATTTAAAATAGGGAGCACGATTATGGCAGTAGGAGCAAGGGACTACATTGATAAACTTTTAGTCAAAAAATATGCGGATGAAAAAGTTGATAATCACGAAGCTATGGAGTCAATGGTTGATCCAAACAAAATGCTGGATGCAATGAATGATGTAGCAGAAATTCAACGCAATATGTTTATGTTATCGCAAAGGCTTTATTCAACATGTTATGCGATAAATGCAAAAGCACGATACAAAGAACGTAAAGCAGTCGGCGAAGAAGGCTGATAAAGGCGAAAATAGATAAAGATTTGGGGTAAAGATGTAAAAAGCTGAAAGTATTAAACCTTCAGCTTTTTTTATTATTTTTTATCTAATACAACCTTGTGTAATCCCTTCGGGTGGTCAACATTTCGCCCGAGCTTCAGTGCAATTTCAAGTGCAAGTTGTTGGAATATGCAGACATTTGCAAACATCTGCTGTATTTCGTTTTCGCAATCAACCTGAATGTTAATATCAGGACTTATCCGCTCCGAACTTTGACCTATAACAACAAGTGTCGGGTTATAATCAGCTTTTATCTTATTCAAATTGTCTATTGAACGTTCAGGAATTTTATCAACGGCTATATAAACTAGTGTTGATTTGTTGTTTAAGACAGCAACGTGTCCGTGCATAAACTCTCCCAAAATAGCGGCACTTATGTTTTTATAAGATGTTTCTTTGGTTTTTAGTGCTGCTTCTTTAGCCAGAGAATACGAAATTCCGTCAGCTGTCATGATAATAACATTCTCTTTTGACAGCTTTTTCGCTAGACTTTTGATTTCTTCTCTTTTTGCCAATGCCTTTTCAAATACGGCAGGCAGATGGAAAAGAGACTCTTTATATTTTTGCGTTGCAGCTTGACCGTGAACGTTTTCTACAAGTTTTAATGAAATCAAGATTAAGCATAACATTTGCGAAGTGAAAGATTTTGTAGCTGCAATTCCGTGCTCAACGCCTGCATAGCACGCAACTTTGTAATCGCACAGATTCCAAATGGTAGAGTTTTCGTTGTTAGTTATGCAAAGCGTTGCAAGATTAGAGCTTTCCTTGACCTTTTTAACCGATTTTATGGTGTCACTAGTTTCACCGGATTGTGTAATAAAAATATAGAGCGTGTTTTCATCATGCGGAATAACATTTTTCAGCAAAAATTCACTGGAATAAATGGCTCTGGATTCAATGCCGGAAAACTTTTCAAGTAAATCTACCGCAAATCTTGCACAATGGTAAGATGAGCCGCTTGCAACAAGAATTATTTTTCTAACGTTCTGCGGCAAATCAATTTTGATTTCTCCACTGTCAGGGTTAATATATTTCATCAAAATATAGGGAATAATCTTTGTTTGCTCTATTATTTCCGCTTCCATGTTTGTTTGTTTTTTTCTAAAAAACATATTTAACTCTCTCCACCTGTAAGTTTATTCTATCATATTTTTTTAAAAAAATCTGAAGGGAGAAGTTGCTTAACAATTGTTAACATTTACCCCAAAACATGGCAATTGCGAGAGAAAACATGACTTTATATATATAAGGGAAATTTTGGGATAATTATGGGAATAAGTTTTGGAAATAGTTTTTTAAGTGGTTTCGCGTCAGGAATGTTCGGTCTTAGCCCGTTCTGGGGAGGCTGTTGTCAGCCTTCTTTCCCAATGTTTAACTCTTGCGGATGTAATAACAATCTGCTTTTTTATACATCTTGCGGCTCAATGACGGGACCTTTCACAAAGCTTATGCCAGATTTGTATCCTCCGTCTTTCAATATTTCTATGCCGTGTTTCGACACATTTACTCCGGTATTTGATTTTCCGAAACTGGATTTTACGAAAATAGATTTCTCAAATATATGGAGTAATAACAGCAATAATTTGTGGAACGATTTTTCGCCCAATTTTTCTTTTAACAATAACATGTGGGGGGATGTATTCTCTCGCAGAACAAACAATGACGACACGCCGGACGGGACAAAGAAACCGGAAACAGAAAATTACCGAGACGGTGATACCTCAAAATTCAGCTATGATGCAAAAGAACTGAAATCAAAATGGGATAAAAAGAAACCAAATTTAAAATTGAGTCAGGAATTTTTTAATAAAGTTGTTGAACTCTCAAAACGTGTTCAATGCGACCCTAATGATTTGATGGGTGTAATGAATATTGAAACGGCTGGAACATTTAGCCCAACAGCAACAAATCCGAAAAGCGGCACTGTAGGGCTAATCCAATTCCACCCTGATTATGTATCAAACTACGGGACAAGCATTGCCGCATTAAAGAAAATGACAAGAGAAGAACAGTTGACTTACGTAGAAAAATATATAACCGTAAACAAAAAGCAAAGAAATATAACAGGAAAACTTGACGCGGCAACACTCTATGCATTGATATTTACTCCTGCATGGGCAAAGAAAGATGTGCTGGCAAGAAGGGGACAGTCAGAATATAACCAGAATAAGGTTCTTGATAAAAATAAAGACGGTGTAATTTCAAAAGCTGATTTGGGCAGTATGGTAAGGGAAAACCAAGCGTAAGCAAATGAAACTCACTATACATAGTTTGTGTCCATAGAGCCAAGCGTCATCTATTTTCCCCCTTTTTTTATGCACCACTTCATTTACCCCCCACAAAAAAAAGCCGTTTCTTCATTGAGAACGGCTACCAGACTTGGGGAGGAGGTATGAAAAGCATTTCGCTTTCCATACTCTACTTATCGGCAAAACCTAAGAAACCTTTAGCCAAAACACAGCCAAATACTCTAAATGGTGTAGTAATGTAACGATTTGTAAACGAATTGGCAAATTATTTTTTTAGGGGTTATATTACACTATGAGGGTATAAAGTGTAAGGTTTGCCCTCGGCATGAGGCTAATAATGGTAGACAATCGCGCAGCAGGATTTTACGGGATTGGTGGGTCTTTTAATTTCAAAAGCGGGGACCCTTCCGGTACTGCGGCAAAAATGAGTCAGGATAAATATGGCTCTGAGGCGATGTACTTACCTCCGGCAGAAGGAGAGGAAGACGGAGACCAATTTTATAATCAGCCTTATGTAGATAGGAGCGCACTATTAAGAGCCACTTTGAATTCTCTTGCGATGTCAAATGTTGCTTCTGTTTTGAATGCCAATCGCCATAAAAAGGGTATAAAAGATATTCTTGAAGAGGATGAGAGCGAAGAAGAGTCATCCTCGCAAGATGATGAAGAAAAAGACAATCGACAGAATAACCCCAATTAGCTATATAAACTTTTTGATTTGTGGTATAATACCGTTTGTGTGAAGAGGAGTAGTATTTATGTCTTCTGTGACAAAGAAAATAGACGGGAATAGTCATTCTTACCGCAAACCGGAATTTTATAATATATGGAGAAGAATTTTTCTCTTTTTGGTTACTCACGTTTTTTATATGATAAGGTTTAAGCTTGTTTACAGACTTGAGGTTTACGGCAAAGAGAATATTCCGAAGGATAATAAGTATATTATAGCGGCAAATCACCTTTCTACATTAGACCCGCCGCTTGTTTGTGCGGTAATGAACAGGGGTGTTGCTTATATGGCTAAAAAAGAACTTTTCGAAAATCCGTTTTTGTGTTGGTGGCTCAATTGGCTTGGTGCTTTTGCGGTAGACAGGGAAAAGCTTCACGTTTCAACAATAAAAACCGTAAAAACAATACGGGATACGGGTTGGGTGCTCGGGATTTTTCCTCAAGGCACAAGAGAGCTTACCGGTGAAATAAGCCACGTTACTAAAGGATTTGCAACGCTTGCAAAGAGTACCAAGTGCGGGATTTTGCCTATTGGTATTACAGGAACTCAGGAGGTCAAGAGGCTTCCTTTCAGCGGAAAAATTATTGTAAGGATAGGTGAACTAATTCCTTATTCTGATAATGTAGAAGAAATGGTTGAGAGTTGGGGCCGGTCAATAGAAAAGCTCACAGGTTACAAATACGTTTCGGAGAAAGTAACGGCATAGGTATATAGCGGGAAGTATTGAAAATGGAAGAAAAAAACTACAACAGAAGATGTGAAAAAGATTATGGTTTTTTGAGGACGACATATTACAGGCTCTTTGTAATATTTGTGGTGTTTGTCGTGTCGAAGTTGATGTATAACGTCAAAATAGAAGGCAGAGAAAATGTGCCAAAATCCTCAAGAATTATATATGCGGCCAATCACGTATCATATCTTGACCCGCCAATGGTTTCACTAGCGACTTGGAAATATATTGCATATATGGCAAAGCAGGAGTTATTCAAGGACGATAACAAGCTTTTAAGATTTTTGGTTCATTCTTTGGGTGCATTTGCAGTTAACAGAGAGAAACCTGAAATTGCTACTTTTAAGACCGTGAAATCAATTTTTAACACACATTGGTCTCTAGGAATTTTCCCTCAGGGCAGAATAATTAAGGAACCTGTAATTTCCAACATTCATAAGGGTTTTGTAATGTTTGCCAAAAAATTTAAGGCAGATATTGTACCGGTTGGAGTTTGCGGTTTTGACGGTTACGCAAAGAAACTTTTTGAAAAACACATGACGATAAAAGTGGGGAAACCAATTTCTTATGAGCTCGATGAAAATGAAATTGTAAGAGAGTGGGCTCGCCAAATCTGTGAAATGACCGGTTTTGAGAACAAAATTGAGGAAGAACTTCAACAATCCTCTTAATAAAACTTTATAAAATCTTGTAGTTGGCGCAAATTTTAACTTTCACATGTTTTATAGTTGGTGTTAGAACGAATGTGTGGTTAAATATGAAAGTTTTACCTTTAATTAATTATCAAAATTACAATAGAGTACATAGCGCCCCAAATGCTGTACAGCCCCCTGTTACAGCACCAATACAAAATAGTGCGATAACATTTAGCAGTTATCAGAATTTGGGTGAAATCTTTATGCATCAGCTTCAAAAGCCAAGCCGAATGGCAGAGCTTGAGAAGGCTTCCAATATGTTTGATGCGATAACTTCTCACGTAGTAAAAAAACTTGAGGGCAGAGGTGTTACGTATAATGAAGAATATAACAGCATATCCCCTATTAAATCGTTCAAGTCGACTTGGTCAAAGATTCAACGTTCCGGAAGCATAGACGTTCCTGACCAGATAAGAAGAACAATTTTTTGCAAAAATGCTTATGATTTGTCGGTTTTAAAAGACATTATTAAGGAATATAGTGAATGTGATTACGTTTTAGCACCAATTGATATTCCAATAGAGAAAATGATAGAGCATGCCTATATTCCATCAAAAGCAGAGATTAAAAAAGGTTTTGTCACACTGAATGATTTGGATATCAGAATGGACAGAGATAAAATCACGAAATTTGTACCTGAGCTTAACGGTTATATAAGCAAACCTCAAGGGTCGGGGTATGAAGACATACAGATGCGTTTTATAAATAAAAATGACAAAAAAGCGAATCCTATAAAGCACGAAGTAATTATTCTTTTTGGCGACAACTATGCTAAGGCAAAACATTATGAATCGGAACAGATTTATAAGTATGCAAGACAGTTGGATGAATTAAAATTCTACAGAAATACAAAAAGTGATGCCTTGAGACAAAGAACTAAGGATTATATAACGGCTATCAAGTCAAAATTGAGTCTTGGAATTTCCAAAAAATTATTTGAAAGTGCAAACAGTTTGGATGTACGTAACATCGATAACGAAATGCTTATTAATGTTTCAGAACAAGAACTTAAAGAGCTGGGTAAATATTTTACAAAACTCAGAGAAAAAGGGCATGCATATTACGAGATGGCAGAGCAAAGAACAAAAAACCCTGCAAGGCTCAAAAAAATAAAAGAAGAGCATGAAGCTGATTCAAAATTGCTCGCGGAAATCAGGAAAAATTTGGAAGAATCAATAGCATTTTTTAATGAAAAGAAGTATTTCAAGAATTTGCCTGATATAAAAATAGAGAAAAAACAAGCAGGCTAATTGCTTTTGTGCTTTTGATTTTTTGAATTTTTGCTTCCGTTTTTCTTTGTGAATTGTTGCGGTGCTTGGTTGAAAGAGGTTTGAATTCTCTTAACGCTTAAAACATCCGGCATGGCTTGGATTGCGTTCATAACTTTCCTTAGGGTGTCAATATTATCAAGTTCAATTCCGACTTCAATAATACCGACTTTGCCTTTAGATTTGACGTTTGCGGAATTGATGTTTGTATTGTTATCTGAGATTACGCCTATAACATCCTTAAGCATTCCGAGTCTTTCACCTGTTTCTATGCGGATAGTTGTACTGTACGTTTTATTAATGTTGTTTCCTGACCACTGAATATCCATTAATCTTTCAACAGGAATGTTTTCCAGTGTTTTACAATCCAGCCTGTGGACTGTTACTCCTTTAGAGCGTGTAACGACACCTACAATCGGCTCCCCAGGGATTGGAGAACAGCAGCGGGCGAATGAATATAATAGCCCCTCTAATCCTATAATATCTTTTTCGGACGCTTTTCTTGGTTTATGTTGGTGAACTCCTTCGTGTTTCTCAGGCTTTTTGAGTCTGTTAATTATTTTATTTAAGGTAGTTTCTCCGTATCCGAGAGCTGCAAACAAATCATCTGCACTTACGTAATTCATTTGTTTGGCAACTTGTTCAAACTCTCCTGATTTTACATATTCATCAAAAACTGTTTTTGTAAGCTCGTGCTCAAGGTTAGCTTTTCCGATTTCAATATGGTCTTCGCGCTTGTTCTTTTTGTACCAATTTCGGATACGTTGAGCGGCTTGTTTTGTGACAACAAAGTTGAGCCAATCGAGACGTGGTGCAGCAACTTTAGAGGTCATAATTTCTACAATGTCGCCGTTTTTGAGCTTGGTATCAAGCTGAGCTATACGTCCGTTTATCAGTGCGCCGACAGTTTTGTGACCGACATCGGAGTGAATACGGTATGCAAAGTCAACAGGTGTTGCACCTTGCGGCAAGTCAAGGACGTCTCCTCCGGGGGTGAATGCAAAAACTTGGTCAGAGAACAGGTCAAGTTTAACCGAATCCACATAATCTGCCGCGTCTTTTGTATCCTTGTTGTATTCAACTAATTTTCTCATCCAAGAGAATTTGACGTCGTTTGCCGAATCTGCTTTTTGTGAGCCTTTTTCTTTGTATCTCCAATGTGCTGCAATACCATACTCGGCTATTTCGTGCATTTCCCATGTTCTTATTTGAACTTCCAAAGGTTTTTGTCTGGGGCCGATTACGGAGGTGTGCAGGGATTGGTACATGTTACCTTTTGGCATTGCAATGTAATCTTTGAACCTTCCGGGAATTGGCTTAAAGCGCGAGTGAATGAGCCCCAAAACTTCATAACACTCTTTTTCGCTGTCGACAATTACACGGACTGCTGTTATGTCGTACAAATCGTGGAATGCGACATTCAGCCTGTTCATTTTGTTATAAATACTGTAGTAATGCTTTGCTCTGCCTGTGATTGTAGCATTGATTCCGCTTGCTTTAACGTCTTGTGTAATTTTGTCAATTAAAAGTTGTACGGTTGATTCTCTTTCGGCTTTTTTTTGTGAAACGAGCTGAGCAATTTCGTAGTATTTGTCCGGATGCAAATACTTGAGCGACAAATCTTCAAGTTCAGCTTTAATTTTACCGACACCGAGACGGTTTGCGAGTGGTGCAAAAATGTCTAACGTCTCTTGTGCAATTCTCTGCTGCTTTACAGGTGCCATATAATTAAGCGT
>CACZPB010000172.1 GCA_902782905.1 uncultured bacterium | reverse complement strand
TTCTGGGACGGAAGGATTCGAACCTCCGAGATGGCTGGACCAAAACCAGCTGCCTTACCACTTGGCGACGTCCCATCGCATGTACTATAATATGATATCAAGACTGATTGTCAAGTCTAAAAACTAAAAAGCCGACATTTCTGTCGGCTTATATTGATTATTTTTTTATAGTTTAAGCTCTTGATGTCTGCCAGAGAATATCTCCGACGATTGCTGCTGCAAGACCAAGTTTACCCCATCTGCCCATTTTGGAAACTGCATTTACCGCGCGTGTTGCGTGATTTTGAGCAAATTTACCGATAAAGCTTGGCGTAAAGGCTTTCAAGATACCGTATGTTGCAAGACCGCCTGCTGCCCCTGCTGCCCCTGCGGTTG
This sequence comes from uncultured bacterium, assembly GCA_902782905.1. Lineage (GTDB taxonomy): Bacteria > Cyanobacteriota > Vampirovibrionia > Gastranaerophilales > Gastranaerophilaceae > CAG-196. Next base: position 6,989 of record CACZPB010000172.1, on the reverse strand, counting down.
CGACTTCTGCCGCTTTTCCTGCATATTCACCTATTTTTACAGCTCTGTCTTTACTTTCTTTATCATTTATTCTTGTTCCGAAACAGTAATTTATTGTTTCTTCCGTATATTTTTCGTTATGTCCTTTTTTACCGAGGAAGCCGATATTAAAACCGTGTCCGATTGCTGATTCACCATAAGTCTTGATATCATTTTCCAAATCTGCCGGTTGACCAAGTTCTGCACTAACAATTTGCGCATACAATGTTCTTATCAAGTTATTTACATTTGCTGCTGTATTTTTTGTTGAATCCGATGATTGGAAATAATCACTATATTTTGTAAAAATAGTCATTTTTAACTTATCAAATTCTTGACAGATTGCATCCTGATCACCGTTCCTGATTACATTTGAAAGATTTCTTACGCCTTCTTTTACATCACCGTCAACCATTGCCTTTTGGAAAATTGCTCTATCGTGTGCCGAAAGATTCGCAATTTCAGCTTGTTGTAAGGCTGTATGCATATCTGTCGAATGCGTAAGCTGAGTTTTTTCTTGCTGGTGCTGAGCTTCCGCCATATATTTCTGCATGTCGGTCATTTGCTTCATATATTGCGTCATATACTCAGGGTTCATTCCCATACCCATCATCCCCATACCGCCGTATGGTGAGATTCCGTATGGTGACATCCCGTATGATGACATCCCGCCCATAAATGCCGGATTATAAGAGCTGTACGCTCCGCTTGCGTCTAAACCTAATCCGCCTAATCCTGATATGCTGTAATCTAATGGCATAAGCCCTCCTACAGTTAATGAAAACTAACCTTTTTTTACCTTACATATAGATAAAGTATTTTTGTTTTCTAAAATTGCCTTTTTTTATTAAATTTCTTTACAAAACTTTACAATTGTAAAAATATACCTGTTATTGATTTTGTAGTATCATTGTATTAATAAGAGAACGGGGATTTTATATGAAGATTGAGGCAAAGAATTTAATTAAAATATATGGTGACAGAAGCGTCGTAAATGATGTTTCGTTTTATATGGACAAAGGAGAAGTTGTTTGTCTTTTAGGTCCGAACGGTGCCGGCAAGACTACGACTTTCTATATGATTGTCGGATTGATTAAACCAAATAAAGGAAATGTTTTTATTGACGGACAAGATATAACTGCTTGGCCTATGAATTTGAGAGCAAAATCCGGCATCGGTTATTTACCTCAGGAAAATTCTATATTCAGAAAACTTACTGTTGAAGAAAATATTACACTTGTTTTAGAAATGAATGATAAATTAACAGTAGATGAAAAGAAGAAAAAATTAGAAGAACTTTTGAACGAATTCGGTGTTGAAAGACTTAGAAAATCTCCTGCGGTAGCTTTATCCGGCGGTGAGAGAAGACGTGTAGAAATTGCCAGAGCACTTGCAGCCAGTCCTGATTTTATGTTACTGGATGAACCTTTTGCTGGTATTGACCCGATTGCTATCGGTGAAATTAAAGATAACATAAGAAAAATTTCTGAAGATAAAGGTATCGGGGTTTTGATTACCGACCACAACCCAAAAGCAACCCTTTCTATTACAGACAGAGCCTATGTAATCTTTGACGGAAAAATAAAAATTCAAGGTAAGAGTGAAGATGTTGCAAACGACCCTGTTGCAAAAGAATTCTATTTAGGAAAGGACTTCAAGCTTTAATATGAAAAAGTTCTTTACTGTATATGACAGATATATTTTTAATCAAGTTTTGATGACAACAATTGTAGCGATTCTTTTGTTTACAATTGTCTGGATTGCGCCGGAAATGCTTTTGAATACTATTCAAAAGATTTTGGAAGGTCAATATACCGTAAAAACCGGTGTGTTAGTGCTTGTGTACGAGCTTCCGAAAATTTTAGGAAAAGCTTTTCCGGTAGGGCTGCTTTTAGGTTCTCTTTTTACATTTGATAAATTGAGCAAAGACTCTGAACTTACGATATTCAGAGCTGTCGGAATGTCTTTTCAGAGAATTCTTGCACCGCTTTTGGTATTAAGCCTTATTGTTACATATCTTTGCTTTGTGACTTATGACAAATGGATTCCTTACTCTTGCCAAAAGCTTAAGGAAATTAAAGGCGGAAGTGTTTTAACACAGTTTATTTACACAAAGAAAGATGATAACGGACACCCCAGACAGGCCGTTATAGTTTCAAAATTTGCAGATGATGTAATGAGTGACGTTATCGTGATGAACTTTTCTAACCAAGTGTTTAACGATTTACACGGACTCAGAAATATTATAGTTGCACAAACAGGACAAAAAGATGTCAGCAAAGACGGAACACCTGTTTGGCTTCTAAAAAATATTACCTCTTACGATATTAACGAAGAAGGAATTTTTCACGAAATTGCACGATTGGATGAAACTGAAATCCTAAACGGGTCTGACGCAGAAGATGCTTATACAATTATGATTAACTCAACAAAGCGCGACAGGGATATTGAAAACAAGGATTTGGCTAAGTATATAAAACTGTTAAAACGCGAAAATTTGGATGAAGAATACAGGCTTCTTTTAAACAAATACTTCCAAAGATTTTTCCACCCGTTTGTATGCGTTCTGCTTGCGGTTCTGGGTTGTCTTTTAGGATTTAGCAAACCGAGAGAACAAAGGCTTATCGGCTTTACAATCGCTATCGGATGTATATTTGTTTATTATATTACACTGCCGTTCTTTGATTTGCTGGCAGAAAAAGGCGTACTTCCGCCGCTTGTTACGGCAGCTTTCCCGCCTATTGCGTTTTTGTTTGCAATAATTATGTTTTATAAGACAAAGGATTTATAATATGAAAAAAATATTTTTATCTGTTCTATTATTATGTTTAGCTCTTACTACAGCTTGCGCCGTAAATGCATTCTCCGGCATTGATATGGAGTATAAAGACGGAATCTACCACTTTACACTGAGCGGGGATAAAATAAAAAAACAGATAAAATTTATATCCTCAACAAACTTGATAACAAACAAAGAAGCTCACAAATCATCCGGTTCTTTGCTTACAATAAATACAGGTTTTTTTGACCCTAAAAATCAAAAAACAATTTCATACATAATCAATGATTCACAGATGTCAGAAGACCCTTTATTCAATGAAAATCTAATGACAAATCCTGTTTTAAGACAAAATATGCAAAAGATTTTAAACAGAACAGAGTTTAGAATTCTTGATTGCGACAGCAAGTTGAAATATGAAATTGCTCCGCATAATGCCGGTGTAGATTTTATGTGCTCTATCGTAAATTCAGCACAAGGCGGACCGCAGCTTTTGCCGACATTGCGTCTTGAAGAAGAATTCTTTATTGTAAAAGACGAAGACGGAAATATCATAAGAGAGTCAGCATCAGTTCTGCACAAAACTCCGAGAACTCTAATCGGCATAAAGAATTTGGACAAAGACAGACAAGAAGCACATATATTCATTGTGACGAATGAACACCCAATGACCTTATTGGAAGCAAGAGATTTGTGCAAAAGCTATGAACTCGATACAGCAATGGCATTTGACGGCGGAAGTTCAACTTCACTCAACTATAAAGATATAAGCGTAATATCAACCCAAGCAACCGGCGATACAGGCAGAGCCCTAAAATCATTTATGATAATTAAACCAAAGGGGTAAATGCATTTTAGCTTGTATTGAGTCTACTGGTTTTGCGTCTCGGTGTAAGGGGTAAATGTACTTTAGCTTGGATTGAACCTACTGGCTTTGCGTTTCAGGGTAAAGGGTTTGATGCGTTTTAGCTTGGATTGAAACCTACAAAAATGACATTCTGTGCGTAAATATAATTTACTTTGGCAGGAGGATTACTAAAATAATCGTCATTCTGAGCCCGATAATAATTTAGGGGCGAAGAATCGCCAATACTTTATGTGATGACAAAAGTTATGGCGATTTTTCTGACTCCGTCAAAACCAATGTAAACATATCAAATCATTTCCTCAGAAGGACTAGTTGATGTGTATTTTACAGAATTGACTTATTTTATACAAGTGCGTCAACAACTTCTCTAAAGGCACCGTTACCGCTGTGAGCTGACGTAATCTGAATATTTTCTATATTCTTAATTTTATCAACAGCATCAGGAACCGTAATTCTGTATTTTGCATAATTTAGAGCATCAAAATCATTAACATCGTCACCGATATACAAAAATTCATCTTCAGTCAGATTATACTTTTCAACTATAGATTTAATAACATCAATTTTTATTCTTATTTGCTGATGAACTTCTTCAATCTCGAACTTTTTGGCAATCAAATCTATTGCTGCATTTTTCTCACCTGAGATTATACCGATTTTATAACCGTTTTTTCTCAAAATAGAAAATGCCATTACGTCTCGAAAATTCAGCTTTCTGGACATTTCACCCTTATCATTAATATAAACACAATTGTCCGTTACTATTCCGTCAAAATCAGTAAGCACAAATTTTATCGTTTTGGGTAATTTTAGGCTCATTATTTCACCCTTCTCAATTTTTCTATTATAGGAAGTTCGCGCTCATAAACAACTTTGACTCCGTCACCCAATAGAGAAGGAAGCTGCCTTATATCTCTCACCATATGATATAATCCTGCTGTTTCGAGGCTTGCCGCTTGATCCGAACCCCAGTTTGTCCTATCTACCGTAATATGTCTCTCTACAGAATTTGCACCAAGAGCAGCCGCAACGATAGAAGGTGTAATTCCTCTTTCGTGCCCTGAATACCCTATAGGGCAGTTAAATTCTTTTTTAAATGTTTCAATTACCCTCAAATTTGTCTCGTCTGAGTTTGAAGGATAAGTTGATGTGCAATGATATATTATTAAATCATCTTCACCCAATATTTTTACGGCATGTCTTATCTGTTCCATTGTACTCATACCGGTAGAGAGAAGGATGGGTTTGCCTTTTGATTTTGTATATTTAAGCAAATTATCATCTGTTAGGGATGCGGAAGCAATCTTATAACATGGGGGATTGAACTTATCTATAAAATCGACTGAGCCTTCATCCCAGCAGGAAGCGAACCATAGAATACCTTTTTCTTTACAATACTCATCAATTTCTCTATACTCTTTTTCGCCAAACTCAAGCCCGCGCTTAAGATCTCCGTTGGTATTTCCAAATATGCTGTGCCTTTCTTTTGCAAGTTCTTCCTGTGTATAAACGACATCAACTGTTCTCTTTTGGAATTTGACAGCGTCACACCCAGTCGTAACTGCTATATCAATCATTTTCTTTGCAAGCTCAACTGAACCGTTATGATTAATCCCTATTTCAGCAATTATAAAACAAGGATAGCCGTCGCCTACCGTCTTATTGTCTATTTTTACTGTTTTTGCCATGCCTGTCTCTCTTTACAAGTACTTTTTGTATAATGCATACTCATCAGGGTCAACCTGATGTTCTTCTATTGTCTTTTTTGAAATAACATCCAAATCCCCGTCATATTCGCTATTATCACTATTATTAATATCTGTATTAAAAAGATTATTTATTGCACTCTCTTCTTGAGAATTTTCTTCAAAACTAACTTCTCTCTTATTTTCTTCTCCAAATTCATCTTCAGCTGCACTCTCCTGATTAGACTGCGTTTCCGCTTTAGTAAAACCTATATTCGGAAATTCAATTTTTGGAATCTCAATTTTTGGTATTCTTATATTTGGAATTTCTATATTTGAATACTCAAGTTTTTCAATCTCTTTATCAGAATATGAACCCAAATCTTTTATCAAATGAATAGAATTTTGTGAGGCTCCTATAAGCATTCTTTTACCGTCAAGTTCAACCACATGCAGAGTCTTATTTGCACCCAGAGGAGTTGTGGAAACCACCGAGACCTTGGAGGGATTAACTTCTCCCATCTGTTTTTTCATGGTTTTAAAGCCAAGTTTGTTAAGTTTTGTATATATAATCCCTGTCGCATAAATCAAAAGAATTACAAATAAAAGTGAAAATATGACTGATACCAAGTTGGGTTCCGCACCTATGTTACTGGCTAATCCCAGTGTTTCAGAACCTGTTGTGGAAACAGTTGATGCCTGAGCTGATAAAGGTTCCGGAAGGTCAGGGATTACATCAAATTTCACAGCAGCAAATGAGGCTGATATATTAAAAAAGCTCACTACACTAAGCCAAATAAGGGAAATTATCCGACCGGAAGTATTTACCCCCTTACTATTTACCCCCACTCTTTTTACTCCAAAAAAAATCTTTTTCATTTAAACTTACCTTATTTTTTGGTATAATTATATCATAAAATTTAAAATAGAGTTTAAATATTAGGGTTTGTAAACGTGCTTATGGTATTTAGTCATTTATTTTCAGAAAACGGTTCTTTATTGAATAATATAGTAAACCTGTTTGTACTGCTTACTTTGATTTTACTTTTTATTACAGCGAGAAAATTTGGCAGAACTTGGACAAAGGTAAATGATTATTTGGGAACGGTTGCCAATACACTGGATTCTATCAGATACGGTGATTTGACTAAAAAAATAGAGAAAATGGAGCTTCCGCATACAGAAGCAGAACCTCTTACAGAAAGTTTAAACAGAATGATAGAGACACTTTCTGACAGAGAAAAAATGATTGATGAGTATCAAACGGAGCTTAAGAGAAACAACAAGCTTCTGGAAGCCGTTTTAAACTCTTTATCAGACGGACTTATTGTCGTAGATAGCGAGCAGAAAATTTTGAGAGCTACAACAAAAATAAGTGAATGGTTTGATGTTGACGGCAATCAGCTAATGGGAAACATTTTATCTGACTATGTACAATTTCCTAAAGATAAAAATTTGGATAACTTAATCGACGACGATGTAACAGTAATTAATGACGTATCTTCGAACTATACCGCAAATGCTATGCAGCTTGTGCTTGACGATAAGAAAAAAAGGTACGTTGTTATATTAAAAAATGTTACAAACCAGAGAGAACTTGAAAATCTCAAAGAAGATTTCGTTGCAACATTAACGCATG
>CACZPB010000171.1 GCA_902782905.1 uncultured bacterium | reverse complement strand
ATGTCAGAAATTATCGCTTACGACGAAGAACTATATAATCAACAAGGAATATAATTAAAGCGACTAAGTGATTGAATAGAATTAAAAAAGGAAAATTAAATCTAATTTTCCTTTTTTATTGCTTTTCTATGATTATTTTGTCATCCTGAACAGACATAATAATATTATCATCTTTCGGATCAATATTTAAAGACGACAATATCCATGGCGGAATAATCACTCCCCAACTTCTACCTAAATACTGTTCACAAAACAATAAGAAAACAAAAACAGATATTTTTTTGCTAAGATTATTTTTAGAGGAATTTATTATGTCAGTATTTGATAATTTTAGCTATAAATTAATTCATGAAGATTCAAAAACAGGTGCGAGAGCAGGAATTCTGCATACTCCGCACGGTGATATTGAAACGCCTATTTTTATGCCTGTTGGGACAAATTCAACAGTAAAACTTGTCACCAATAACAATCTTTACGATACAGGTGCGCAAATAATTTTAGGCAATTCTTATCACTTGTATTTGAGAGCAGGGCACAAACTTATTGAAAAATTTGGCGGGATTCACGGTTGGATGAATTGGCAAAAACCTGTTTTAACTGATTCAGGCGGATTTCAAGTGTTTTCACTGGCGCATCTTAGAAAAATTACGGAAGAAGGTGTAGAATTTCGTGACCCGAAAGACGGAAAAAAACATTTTATAAGCCCAGAAATTTCAATGGAAATTCAGCAAGCAATCGGAGCAGATATAATTATGGCATTTGATTGGTGCGCTCCGTACGGATGTGATTATGAAACAGCAAAAGAAGCGATGGGAATTACTCACAGATGGCTTGAAAGATGTATTAAAGCTAAAAAGAGAGAAGATCAAGCATTGTTCCCAATCTGCCAAGGAGCTTTTTACGATGATTTGAGACGTGAAAGCGCAGCTTATGTTTCGAACATTGATGCGGTAGGATATGCAATCGGTGGTTTGAGTGTAGGCGAGGATAAAGAAACAATGAATCATTTTGTTGAACTTACTGCACCTTTATTACCTCATAACAAACCAAGATACCTTATGGGCGTTGGTACGCCTGAAGATTTGCTTGATTGCATAAAACGCGGAGTGGATATGTTTGACTGCGTTCTTCCGACTCGTAACGCAAGACACGGTTCTTTCTTTACTTCAAACGGGAAATGTCAAATCAAGAACGCACAGTTCCAAGAAGACCCTCGTCCATTGGATGAAACTTGTGATTGTTATGCTTGCAAAAATCATTCAAGAGCTTACATAAGACACCTATATAAATGCGGGGAAGGAACAGGGCAAGCTTTAATGTCTATTCATAACATTAAATTTCTTATTGATTTTGCAAAGAAAGCACGCCAAGCAATTCTCAATGATGAGTTTGAAGATTTTTATAACGAAAATTATACAAAAGTTACTTCATCTGAAAACTAAGATACGATGTGAGATTGTGTAGAAAGAATATTTGCAACGTCAAGTTTTTTTGTATTTGAATAAGCGTTTGCGGCTTTTGATATATTAACAGCTTCATGTGGGGTATAACCGTTTGATATGGATTTATTTATAATCTCGGAAGAAAGTGTGGAAGAAGATGCTTCAACGCTATTTTTGCCGTCACTAACAGAAAAATCTTCTTCATTGATTTCTTTAATTCTTGCGGCAGCAGTATTTGCAATACTGTTGATATCAGCTCTTGCACTTGGTTGATTGGTAATAAAATCTTTTAGAGAATATACTCTTTTCTCTATCTCAGGATTTTCATCCGTTTTTACATTGCCTTTAATGGATGCAAGGTTTTTTCCGAATTGCGGTATCAATTCGCTCTGCAAAATACTATGAGAAATGTCTCCAACTGATTCTAAACTCATATTTCACTTTCCATGGGGGTAAATAATAACTACAAAATATACTTATATACTTATATTATAAACCATATATCAAAATTCCTAAACCCATGAAAAACAAAATATGTAATAATTCTTTACATTGGTTTGTATAAAATATATAAGCATGATATTATTCTTATACAAATCCCGTAAGAGAAAATTATCTCATCCCAGCTATACACAAATAAGGAGAATCCTAATGTTAGAGTTTTTGTTTAAGAAAGAAACAGAGAGTTCTTGTGAAAAGCTCAACTCTTTTTATTCAAAGTTGAGAGAAATGTATTCTTTTGAATCAATTTCAGAAGATAGAAAAGAGTATTTAAAATCACAAATGAACCACTACGGATATCTTCCTTATCCACACATAAAAGCATTAGAAGAATTATCAAATGCTGAAGTTTTATTTGCGCTTGAGTCTAAGTGGGAGGCAAATGGTGTATTTGAAAATGGAAGTTTTAATTTTACAAAAGCAAGTGTGCTTGCAAGAAATGGTGTAAAAAATTCAAGCTGGCTTCAAAAAGAGGGACATGATATTAAGCTAACAAACCTTGCAGGGCTTGGCAACGGTAACAACTCAGAAGAATGCGGAAAATTTATGGACTGGCTAAGACAGCTCTTGATTTTACCTACAGGAAACCTTGAAAATGGTATTTTTAATACAACGATGTATCTTATACCCTTTCATCCGCGTGAATTCGGTTGTGCGTATCTTCCGACAGCAAGCAATGTAAGCCCGAATTTGGAAGACAAAGAAATTTTAGAAAAAACCGGTTTGAACGCAGATGAGCAAGTAAAAACATTTATTCAGATGACACAGCTTGCGGGACATCCCGTAATTTACGACATTTTACCTCAAACAGGCAGATATTCGAAAGTTGTGCTTACAAACCCTGATTGTGCAAGATGGTTTGATATAAATGCTTTAATAGAGGAGCTTTCAAAACATGTAGATGAAGCTGCTGCAAAACTTAAAAATAAGTATTCTGAAGATGATTTGGCAATCGTTAGCGGTATTCATAAAAAAGATATTAAAGGCGAGAGCTATGGAGATTTAACAGAGCATTATCAAAAGATTTTTAATGAGATAAATGACAATCTTGTTGAAACCAAGAAATTTTTATCCAACTCAATGCTTGAAAAAAGTATTCAAGATAAACTTCACAAAAAAGCAAAACATATTATAGAAAAAGCAATGCCGTATTTTAGAGGCAGAAAATTAACAGAAGCTGATATCAAGAATCAAGGTGAAATTATCAGTGCCTTGATTAGTGAAGGAATGTGGCCTGCCCCTGGTGGCGCTTGGTGTTCGGCAGGAGTTCCCGTATTTGACAAAATGAGCGATGGTGCTTCTTATCCGATGTTTAAGCATTACAAATTTAATGGAGAAGATGTTACTGAGCTTGCAAATCTGGATTGCCAAACTCCATACTATTTTGTATGTTTAGAAAACGGAAAATACAATAATGACGTTATAAAATTCTTTATTGATTATATGAAAAATCTTCAATCTGATTTTGGATTTGACGGATTTAGAGTTGATCATATTGATCATATAGTTGATGAGGTTTCTGAAAAAGACGGAGTTCCAATCAGTTACAGGGCACCAAGAAAAGTTCTCGGAATGCTCAACTCAGCTATGAAAGAAAAAATTCCGTATTTTGCAGTTTTAGGCGAATATATGCTTTGGGACAATTATTACAGAGAATATCACGAAGATATGAACTTTGACCTTCTATGGGGTAATGACATAGTCTCTCAAAGCTACAAAACACCAGAAGCAATTGCAGAAGATAATCTTTATCTTTCAAATTACAATTCATCTTCAAAAAAATCAACTCCTTTATCTGTTATGAAATCATATAACAATCAAGATGGCGAATTTGAAGCAATTGACAGATATCCGGCTCAACTCGGTCAACAAGGTGCTTTATTTAAATGGTTTAAATATAAATTCCTCCCCGGAGGAAAATTTGCTCAAAGACCTATGATGTACATTGATGGCGACGAATCTTTTACAAAAACCGGCATGGAATACGTTATAGGTAACGAAGTCTCTATGAAAAGAGAAAAAGATTACGAATTCTTCTCCAAATTTGATGCAATAGATAGATTTGTAAAAAATAATCCTGTTATTACGGACGGTGAAGCACACGTAATAAGACAAGATGATGACGGATTTGTGGCTTGGCAAATACAAAAAGAAGGACTTAAAAACTCTATTCTTGTTGTTGCTAACTACCAAGCTCCTACTGAAAAAGTACTTAAAGAAGAAAACGGAAACTCTTGGACAGAGGTTGTAGAAGGCAGAGAAGTTTTTGATAAAACAATAGAACTCTCTTGCGATTACTCAATAGTTTCAGAGTTCAGATTTGAAGGAACAGATTATATAGAAGAAAAATTTGTTGCTGCAACAAATTCGCTTTCTTTCGGAAAGCTGATGCCTTCAGAGTTTAAGTTCTTTATGGTGGTGAAATAAATACCTCACCTCCAGCTCCTCTTTTAAAATGAGAGGGGAGAATAAAATTGATTAAAAAGTTTATTAAAAGGAGTATATTTTACGATTAAGTAAACTACGATTAAATAATATAGGGATACGCCGGATTTGAAAAATCCGGCTTTTCTTTTTTTAAGGGGAGAGGGGCTTGTTCCTTTTGGGCAAAAGGAACCGAAAACCTTTTAACAAAAGTCGGCTCGCATTCCGTAAGACTACAAGATTGTTTTGAAATTACAGGCGAGCCTCTTTGGTCAAAATTACAAGATGGTTGAGAAAGTTATAAAATGATAAAGGCAGAGAGTGGCGCGCGGGGGAAATTTCCCCCGCGCGCCCTTATCAGACCTTGAATATATTAAAACTGACACTATCCCACCAGTAGCAGATATCAATGAGGCGGCTTAGTAGCTTTAAAATAATCTTGTAGTATCAATCCAAAAGCCGACAATGTATCGGTTCCTTTTTGCTTCTTTTTCCTTCTCTAAGGAAAAAGAAGATACTCTTTGTCCCCTTTTACCCCTATTTCCCGATACAGAAATGGTCGAAGATATTATTGAGAATATCGTCTGTAATGAGTTCGCCTGTGAGTTCATCAAGGGCAAGGAGAGCGGATTTGACATCTATTGATATAAGGTCTTGGAGTTCTCCTATTTGCGCGGCAAGTAGGGCTTGTTCTATAGAGCTTCGTGCTTTAGAGAGGCATTCTTGTTGGCGTGTGTTGGTTACAAATTCAAGGTTTTCGGGCTCAATATCGCAAACTTTTTGTTTAAGCAGAGTTTTTAGTTCATTTACTCCTTCGCCTGTGAGGGCTGAGATATTGAGTGCATTTTCTGATTTATTGTTTGTCAAATCTGATTTGTTTGCAACTAAGATGTAATTTTTGTCTTTTAGTAGTTCAAGAACTTCTTTGTCTTCTGGATTAAGTCCTTCTTGTGCGTTATAGACAAATAGGATTAGGTCAGCTTCGTCAATGGATTGTTTTGAGTATTCAATGCCGATTTTTTCTACTTCGTTGACTTCGCTCTCTCGAATTCCTGCTGTGTCTATAAGGGTTACTGGAATTCCGAGGTCGAGAGTTTCTTTTATTACGTCCCTTGTAGTCCCTGCAATGTCTGTAACGATTGCTCTATCAAGACTCAATAGGGCGTTGAACAGAGAGGATTTACCGACGTTCGGTTTTCCGATAATTGCAACAGAAGCACCTTGGCGGAAGATGTTTGAGGTTTTTGCACCTGAAAGAACCGAGTTTATGGAATTGATGATTTTTTCAAAACTTTTTACCAAATAATCGTATTCCGGTTCTTTGACGTCTTCGGGGAAGTCTATTCCTGCGGTAATTTTAGATAGTACTTCAAATATTTCGTTTCTAATTTCATTAATTTTTGTTTTTAGTACACCAGAGAGGTTTTTGACTGATACTTTTGCAAAATCAGAAGTTTTTGAATGAATTAGGTCTGCTACTGCTTCTGCTTGAGAGAGGTCAATGCGCTTGTTAAGAAATGCACGCTTTGTGAATTCGCCTTTTTCTGCCATTCTTGCGCCGTTTTTGAGTACGAGTCTAAGGATGTTATTCACGACATTTATTCCGCCGTGACATTGGATTTCTATAACATTTTCGCCCGTGTAACTGTTTGGTGCGAAGAATGGGAGTATTATAACTTCATCTATACGAATATTTCCGTCAATAATCCAACCGTGGTTAAATTTCCGCGGTTCAAGATTTGGGTTAGTAAATATTTTTCCGATAATTTCGAATGCTTTGTCACCTGAGATTCGAATAATTCCGACTCCGCCGGTTCCGTGCGGAGTTGCTATTGCTGCAATTGTGTCAAACTCATCATTGATGTTCATAGGAGTATTTTAACACAAATAAAACTCCCTCTTTTGGTGAGAGGGAGTGATTATATTTTGATTTGTATATTATTTTGACAGAGATTAATTTTTTAAATAGCGCCTTCAATTTTGGTTACTTCAAGCCATTTTGTTCCGTCCTCATCTTCGACAAATTTTCTTGTAATTACGTATTTATTTCCGTCAGTAGCTGTTATAATATCTTGAACTTCGCTTCCGATTTCACCATCTTCGGCTGTTTCATACTGCGTGCCGATTTCTACAGTTTCCTCTTCATTATTACTATTCTCAAATGTAATTTCTCTTATTGTTGTTTCGTCGTCATTTGATGTTTGAGTTTCTTTAGTATCGGATGAACTTGATGTTTCCTTTTGTTTTATTGAATTTATTGTCATTTTTCCTTTATCATCACAAATACCTTGCACTTCATATTCTTTACCATTTGCTATAATAGTGCAGGATGCGATTTGAACACCATTATCATCAGATGTTTTGCTTGCGTTTTCAGGAACATCAACGATAGCTCCTATTGCGAATGTTTCGCCGTTATAAACAAAATCGGTTTTTGTTTTGGATTTTGTTTCTGTTTCTGTATTACCGTCATTTGAGAGAAACTTATTATAACCAAAGGCTCCAGCACCAACTACAGCTGTTCCTATAGTCCCCCATGTAGCGTATTTCCAAACGTTGCTTCTGCCACTTGCATTTATTGTATTATCTGCGGCATCGTTGGCTTGTTGTGTGTTTTGAGTTTGGTTATTTTGTTGCGGCATATTTTTTGTTTCATATATGTTTTTTGTACTGATTCTTTTGCCGTTTCTGTTATATACAGCAACTTCTTCAGCGCCTTCTTTGTTTGTAACACGAATCTCATCTGTTGTGATTTTGCCGTCTTCAATAGTAATTCTTCTGTGCCATTGATTTGCATTTTCGCTTGTTTTAAACAGGTATGTTACTTCGCCGTTTTGACCTTCAATTGGAATTATTTTTAGATCTTCAATTATGCCGTTTTTAGTTGCATAATTATGTGCCCATTTTTCCCAATCTTTTTTAAGATCGGACAATTTTTTGTTTCCTGCTTTTGGTGCGCCGGTTTCTTTTACTTGGTCAGATCTGAAAGATTTCATAAGCTTCTTTGGTTTTGAAAGAATCCTTTGTGTTTTAGACATGTCTCTTGCACTGTTCGCAGATTCTCTTAGCTCAATAAATCTATCGCGGCTAACATATGTCCAAGCATCATTTTCATATCTTTGGTAGCGTCTTAATGAACCTTCCGCATTACGCAAAACGGTTGGTTTCCCGTTTTCAAAATAAATAGTATATTGTTCTGTGCTGTTTTGACCATAGTTTCTGTTGTATTTAACAGAACCGCTGCCGTGTTGTATCTTGAATTCAATGCCGTTCTCGTTGCAAAAGACTTTTAATTCTTTAATTGACATTTTGGCAATACTGTTTTCTGCGCCGAGTTGTTCAATTATTTGATTTTTGTATACAAATTTATCTTTGCTGTTCAAAAATCTAACAAAATCAGCTCTTTCTTGTCCGCTAAGCTTAGCTAATTCGCTTTTGTATTGAGTTTCAGCTAATTCGTTCCATTTTTCAACGTTAGTTTTTGGCTTCGGTTGAGGCTGAGAAGTCTCTTGAGCTTTCGGCTTTTCAACAGGTTTTTGTGTTTCAACTTTTGGTTTTGGAGTTTCAACAGGAGTTTCTGCCGTTCTAACACCTTTTCTGGCTGCAGCTTGATTGTTTCTCAATGTTTGAAGTTGAGTTTTGGCTTTTCCGATTGCTTCGTTCAATTTAGCCGAATCAACTTCTTGTATGCCTTCCAATTCACCGAGTTTTTGTTGGATATGTTCAAGCTGCTGCTCTGATGCGCAGTTTTCTGCATATTTGCCAACGGCTTCCAAATTAACTTTGTTCGGAGTTTTTTCTAGTTCTAATTTAACTGCTTCATAATTAGGCAATGTTTCAACTTTTGACGTTGGAGCATTTGTTCTTGAGTTATTAACAACAGGAGTTTCACTGTTGCCTGTTGTCGGGGTTCTATCCTGAGCAGGTTGTGGTTCAAATTTACCAGTAATTCTCTCTCCGCGTTTGTTGTTAAGGTATTGTCTGATTTCCAATACTCTTGTAGCGTTAGCATCTGT
>CACZPB010000170.1 GCA_902782905.1 uncultured bacterium | reverse complement strand
GAAAATTATCGTTTAATAATTGCTCCTACAACAAACAATATATATTTACCCCCGCATTTCATACAGTCTATGAAGGACAGTTTTGATGAGGAGTATTACAGAATAAACGTATTGGGTGAGTTTGGGGATTATTCATCGGGGCTTGTTGTAAAGGGGTTTGGGGAGGAGAATAAGTTAAACCTTAAGTATAATCCTGATTTACCTCTGCATTTGACTTGTGATTTTAACGTAGACCCGATGTGTTGGGCTCTTGCGCACAAGGATGATGAGGATGTTTACTTTTTTGATGAAATTGTAATAGAGAACACTTCAACACAGCAGTGTATAGAGGAGTTTTTGAGGCGGTACCCTAATCACAGGGCTGAGATTATAGTAAACGGTGATGCTTCGGGTGATAACAGGAGCACGCAGAGTGAGTATACGAATTATGCGATTATAAAAAATGCCTTGCTTGCTCACGGTTATGAGGATGTAAAGTTTAAGCTTCGGAGTTATAATCCTCCTATAATGAACAGGATTTCGGCATTCAATGCGAGGGTAAGGAATTCTAAGGGGGAAAGGCATTTGTTTGTAGACCCCAGACGTTGCAAGTGGATATTATACAACATAAATAACCTTTCATTTAAAGAGGGGACGAGTGTTGTGAATGTTCCTACGCACACTCAGATAAAATCGAATCGCGAGTTCAAGTTTTTGGAACACCCTTTTGATGCGATAAGCTATCTGGTTGAATATTACTGGCGCTTGCGTGGGTAGGGGTAGGGGTAAATGGGGGTAAATATATTTGGCTTGGCGTGTGACCTACAAGCTAGCGGTGAGGTGACAATTATTCAAATGTACAAAATATTGTAAATTAAGCATATTTTTAGTTATAATTTTATAAAAAGGAAATGGTTATGGAAGATTTTGAACAATATTTGGAACAAAATTATTTTACTAAACAATATGATAACTTAACGAAAAATTTGGCTGATAAGAAAATCTTATTGTATGGAGCCGGCAAATTTTTTAATTATATTTATGAAAGATATGATTTGTCAAAATTTAATATTATAGGGATAGCGGATAAAAAATTCCGTAATGAAAAATTTTACAAATCATATCCTGTTAAATATATAAAAAATTGCAACGATTCAGATTTTGACGTTATGCTTGTTGCATTACAAGATTATAAAAGCGTTGTAGACGATTTTTCTAAAAAATTTGCTTCTAAGAAGATAATTCCGCTGGTAAAACAATATTTTTTGAATCACATACAATTTTTACTTACGAGACATTGCAATATGAATTGTGTTGCCTGTTCCCATTTTGCTACAATATCAGATAAAGAATTTTACAGTTTTGAAACATTTAGTAAAGATTTAAGACGTATTAAAGAAATCTGTCCGGAAGTTAAATCTTTTGCTTTTGTAGGAGGAGAACCTTTATTAAACAAAGATATTTCCAAGATGTTAGAATTAACAAGAGATTTATTCCCTTCATCTTACATGGATATAATTTCTAACGGACTTTTAGTTAAGTCTATGACGGAAGATTTTTGGAAGACGTTAGAAAAAACCGGTACGACGATAAATATAACCGCATATCCCATACTGGAAAATAAACATAAAGAAATTGAAGAATATATAAAATCCAAAAATGTTAATGGTCAAATCTATTGTAGTGAAAACTTAATCAATCATAATTTAAAATTTTTTAAAAGATTTAACATTGATGCAAAATCTGATAAAAAAGAAGCTTGGGAAAAATGTTTTTCAAAAAATTGTCACACTTTATATAACGGATATTTTGGCGGATGTTATTTCCCGTCCGTTGCAGATATTGCAAATAATGTTTTCAACTTAGATATAGATTATAAATCATCATTAATAAATATACACGATGAAAATGTCACATTAGATGATATTTTAGATTTATGCGAAAATCCACAAGAAATTTGTAAATACTGTGACACTGAATTGGAACATGTTGATTGGTATAGAATAACGGAAAAACCGTTTAAGATGTCAGATTTCTTTGTCAGACAAAAGCCTTAATTATAGCGGTATGGGTACAAGGCGGGAATAAAATTTGTATTCGCTGTAGCTTTCAGGAAGCGGGTTCCAATATCTGTATATTATTTTTCCCTCACTATTCAACAATTTTACGAGTTCGTCTGCTTCTTCCTCTGTCTTTAAAAGACAAGGGTAGACAAACGGTGCAACGATAGATTCTATATTAATATTCAAATTATTAAGTGTAGAAAACCTTTTGTGTATTTTTGAAAATCTTTTCTTTCTTGTTAGAGCATCCGCGCATATTGATTTATCAAGCGTGCGGGTGCTTTTTTTTATTAAAAGTTGTGATTTTTCAAACCCGAATTTGTGTCCTGCATTAAAGCAGGCAAAACCTTGCGGCGCATCAAAATAAGCGTGTGCGTTATCTACAATAAGTTTGGGATAAATTCGGGCGAGTTCTTTTACGTTTCTGCCGCAAATCCCAAAGTAATTCGGGTAGAGAATATAAGCTTCTTTAGAAAATTCTTCCTGCGGGGAAAAATCATCCTTAATATGGTAAAACCGCGGCTTGCACCCGACTTCCACCAGAGAATGCCTAACTGTGTCGCAAAGATAGTACGGTATATACATTTGTTTGATATCAAAGCGTTTTACCAAATACTTCAGACAATCTCTCGCCAGTTCAAAATTAAAAACTTCATACATATAAATAATTATAATAGCAAAAAATATTTTTACGCTTTTTAAAGGTAGTATGAATATATCAAAAACAAGTTTAAATTTTCGTTCGGATTACTATTCCAAAAATGTAATAGCATACGATGATGATGTTTCAAAAGAAAGAAGAAATTTTCTAAGAGACCACTATCACAGTTGGAGTATGCCTTACCAGAGCCTTTATGAGTCACAGCCGAGGCTTGGTGAATATCAATTACAAGCGCTTATCAGAGATTTGAAAAACAGGCCAGAAATAGAATTAATCCCAGGAACAACAATCTATAGAGGGAAAACACTGTGTGAACACCCGATAGAGGCATTTTATCACCTGAAAGAAAAAGGGGTAAAAAACATAGTTGATTTGGTCGGATACGGAAAAACTTATGAAGAAAAAGCACACAAAGCAGGTCTAAATTATTCTGTTTTTAGCATATTTGATAATTGGTGGAATATAACAGACTTTGATTCGAGAAGATTTGTGGATGATTTTGTGCAATTTATAAAGAAAATGCAAGAGGGGCATACATTTATAGGCTGCCAGTACGGTTCTAATGATACTGATATTGCAATGATTTTTAACGATTTTTTCAATCCTGTATTAGAAGATAAAGCGAAAACAACGATACCCCCAACGGATGCTGATTTCCCGATGAGATTGAATATGATTTATGAAGCATTGACAAAGGCAGATAAAAAGGCAATGGGCTGGACAAAGGAATTTGAACAGAGGCTGCTTAGGAAATTGACCTGTATTTAGGAGCTATTTGGAAGATTATATATTTGTAGTAGTCGG
>CACZPB010000169.1 GCA_902782905.1 uncultured bacterium | reverse complement strand
AACTGCTCCAGCGCCATATCCACCATCACCATATAATTCTCCTGTCTTTTTAGAATCAATTGCACCAATTCCATCAGCCATAGTTCTGTCCTTTCTTCTAAAATATCATCGTTTATACTTATATAAAGTATATTTTTTTCATGAAATTTCAGAAGTTTTAAGAAAATTTACAAATCTTTACAAAACCTGTAAAGCTTGCGGAGCATGGATTTGCATGATTATTCTGCTACACGGATTATGCTGTTTACGGTACAGTTATCAAGTTCATTTACGACTTCTCTGATTAATTTTTCTTGGCATTTTTCTGTTATGACAATTATGTCAGCCGTATTGTCATCAGTAACACCGCGCTGCAAAATACTTGCAAGGCTTATGTTCTTACTCGCACAGATAGTTCCGATTTTTGCGATTACACCAATTGCGTTAGGCGCTGTTATTGACATATAGTATTTGTTAAAGGTGTTATCTATCAAAACAGGGTTTGCATTTTTTTCATGATGACATCTCATCATCGGAAGTACGTAGTCAGTTGTTCCGTATTCTGCTTGTATTGCAAGAATATCACCGACAACAGAGCTTGCTGTCGGGAATTCGCCTGCCCCGGGGCCTGAGAGAACAATATTTCCGATTGGATAACCGCTCATTGCGACAGCATTTGTAACGTAGTCAATATGTGCAAGCATACTCTCTTGAGAAACAAGCATAGGGTGAACTCTTACGTCCGCATTATCGTTTTCGTCGATTGTAGCGTTTGCAATGAGTTTTATTTTGTACCCGAATTCGTTAGCATATGCCATATCTTCTTTTCGGATTTTTGTAATTCCTTCTCTATATACGTTTTCAAGCTTTATTCGCTTTTTGAAAGCAAGAGTTGCAAGAGTTGTAATCTTATAAGCTGCGTCAAATCCTTCTACATCACCGGTCGGATCTGTTTCTGCGTAGCCTAAAGCTTGTGCTTCTTTTAGTACGTCTTCATAAGATGCACCGCAAGCATCCATTTTTGTGAGAATATAGTTTGTAGTGCCGTTTAATATGGCCTGAATTTTATTAATTTTATTTCCTGCAAGAATTGTTTTTATAGGCATAATAATCGGAATGCCGCCTGCTATAGCAGCTTCATACAGGCAGACTCTGTTGTATTCTTCTGCAAGATTAAAGAGTTCTTCGCCTTTTTTAGCAAGGAGTTCTTTGTTGGCTGTAACTATATGTTTTCCGTTTTTGATTGCAGTTGAAATATAATCCCAAGCAGGCTCTACTCCGCCCATTAGTTCTACAACAACATCTATTTCAGGACTATTAACAATGTCATAAGGATTATCAGTAAGCAACGATGAGGGAACTTCAACCGAGCGTGGCTTGTTAAGGTTTCTGACCGCGATTTTTACAATCTCCACCATCTCTATATCCTCAAGAGTTTTATAAACTCCTGAGCCAACTGTTCCAAGACCTATAATACCAATTCTTAACTTGTTCATAATCTTCTCCAAATTCATTTTGGTTTATTATAACAAAATTTTTTAGCTCTGTCATGGTTAATTTATATGAAAAGTTGGCTTATTGATATAAGAATAGTCGGGTTATTAAACTAAAAAATCCCCACCCGCTGCTGTAAGCTTCGCCTTGCGAGAATTTATGATTATTGCCGTACTTTATCATACGGCTCAGCAACAGCAAGCTCCCTCCCCAATCGGACTCTGCCGAACAAAACAATTGAGTATTGTTTTGTGAGAGGGGGTTGGGGTGGGGATTTTAGAACGAAGAAAATAAATTCTTCATTGTGCCTATCATATAAAACGAGCCGCAAATTATGTTTAATTTATCATCTGTTAATTTTATATCAGCTGAATAAGGCTTTGCACTGATTGGACAGGCATATTTAAGCTCTTCGTAGGTGCAAGCATTCGGGTAATCAAAGCCGTAGAGGTAGACTTCATCATCTTCTTTGAATAATATTTCCATCATTTTTTCATAATCTTTGGTTCGCAAACATCCAAAAACAAATCTTCTCGGCTCAAGTGGATAATAATAATCCAGATTTTCACGCAAAACCTTTATACCGTTAGGGTTATGAGAAGCATCAATTATGAGATTTTTATCTTCAATATACTCAAATCTGCAAGGGTTTTTTACCTTGCTAAGCCCTCTTAAGACAGTTTCTTCACTAATATCTTTAAATAAATAATTTATCACCGTTAATACAAGCGCAAGGTTTTCAACTTGGTGTAACCCTTTTAGAGAAAGCGCTTCAACGAATTTTGGTTCAGGAGAAGGTGAGACAAGTATAAACATAGAATTACACTCATCAGCCTTATCTCTTATAGCTTCATATCCCATGCTTGTTATAACCGGACAGTTTGGCTTAATTATCCCCGCCTTTTCATATGCAATTTTGTCTTTTGTATCACCGAGCCTGTCTGTATGATCCAAATCTATTTGAGTTATAACCGCGCACAAGTTTTTTTTGATAACATTTGTTGCATCAAGCCTTCCGCCCATGCCTGTTTCAAGTATAACGACCTCTGCTCCCATATCTTTAAAGTACAAAAAGGCTATAACGGTTAAGATTTCAAACTCCGTAAGATGAACGTCAAGCGAGCAAATTTTCTCTGTGTAGCGGGCAAAATCTTCTTTTGAGATTTCTATTCCGTTAAATTTTATTCTCTCTGTGTATTCCCAAATGTGCGGGCTTGTGTATAACCCTGTTTTGTAACCTGCTTCACGCAAGACGGATTCAAGCATTGTGCAAACAGAGCCTTTACCGTTTGTTCCTGCAACATGTATAAATTCAAGCTCATCTTGCGGATTCCCGAGCTTATCAAGAGCGCTCAACATTCTCTCCAGCCCAAGGTCAATATAGAATCTTCCCTTGCTCGTTATTGTTTTTATTGCATCTTCAAAGCCAGTCATAATTTAATCATACTAGAAAAATAAAAATTATTGTTGTGTATCTTCGTTAGCATTTAACCATTCATCAAAGGTTTTGCTGTATTTTTCAGGAGAGGTGCAGTATAAACATATTAAAAATATGCGTTTTAAAATATAAAAAGCATTTTTTTTTTAAAATTTAAAGATCTTAAAAATAAACTCCATAACTCCCCTGAATGATGATTGTAATCAACAGTTTATAAAAAACAGACAGATACTTATGAATGCTGTTTGTAGTACTCTTAGTGAACATTTTAAGAAGATAAATAAAAGCCTTAAATTGTTTTCAAGAGAGTATGAATTTGCGGATGGGCAGCTTTCAAACTTACTAAGAAATAAATACCAAGATATAAAACTAACAACTTTGTGGAAACTCGCAAACGCTTTGGATATTGATCCTACTGAGTTTTTAAAAATGATACGTGACAAATTGCCGAAAAATTTCAATTTTTATGAGTAATTGCTAGCAAGTTATAAGAAAAATTTACCCCTATGCTTCAGATTCGGCAGGGAGTTGGTTTTTGGGGATATATTCTTCTTCCTCTTCGACAGGATGAATTGGCAGTCTGAAACCAAATGTTGAGCCTTCACCTTCGACAGAGTTTACAAAAACTTGACCTTGATGGTGTTTTTCGACAGTAACTTTTACCAGGTGCAAACCTAAGCCTGTACCTTTTACTGTGTGAGTAGCATTTTCTGCTCTATAAAATCTGTCAAAAACTTTCTTCTGATCTTTTTCTGAAAGCCCCGGGCCTTGGTCTTCAACGCTTACTTCTACATACTCTCCGTCACGTGAGCGCTCGGCTCTTACTTTTATACGTTTCCCGTCTGGTGAATATTTTATAGCGTTTGAAAGGATGTTCATAAATGCACGTGAAATACTGTCAACGTTCATCGGTACTTCCGGCAAATCAGGCTCTTTCATTATTGAAATAGTCAAATCATGTTCTTTTGCAAGCACTTGAACTTGATTAACAGCATCTTCTATAACCTCAACAATATCCTGTTTTGTTTTTTCAAGGTGAAGATTTTGAGCTTCGTATCTTGAAAAATCAAGAATATCGTTAACCATTCTGTTCAATCTTATGATTTCTTGGTTCATAACACCAATAAACTCTCTTTGTGTATTAAAATCAAAGTCGTTTCCGAAATTATAAAGTGTGTCGATATAGCTTCTAAGAACCGTCACAGGGGTTCTAAGTTCGTGAGAAACATTAGATATAAAGTTGGAACGCAACTGATCCATCTCTACTTCTTTTGTAACGTCAATAAGAATAATAATATAGCCGACATAAGAGTTTGAGCGTGTAAACATCGGTGAAATCAAACATTTGAGAGTTCGCTTGTCAATTTCGATATTAAAATGAATTGGTGCGCCCTCGTCATCTATAGGAGTATCTTTATATTCAGCAATTTTATCCGCAAAACAAAATTCTCCGCTTGAATCACAGAATTGCTGGATTTGAGTGTTTAAAATATCTTCTTCTTCAACTTCTAAAAGCCTTTTAGCGTAATTATTAACCATAATGACTTTATCGTGATTATCACAAACAACAACGCCGTTAACGATACTCATCAGAACTGATTCCAATTTGTTACGTTCAAATGTCAAACTTTCAATAGTCTGTTCATTATATCTGCTCAAGCGTTCAGACATATCGTTAAAAGCTGAATACAGTTCCTGAACTTCTTTGTCTGCATCCTTGGAATCCAGAGTATAACCGAATTCTCCGGATGAAATCTTTTTAACCCCTTGGTGGAGTTTTCTAAGCTCTCTTGTAATTAATGAAGAATTCATGAACATCATTCCCGCTACGACAAGCCATGCAAGAGCAAATACAATAGCCAGTGAGGTTTTAGACGTTGTAGTAACCTTATCCATAATAGTTCCTGCAAGTCCTACAGAAACAGAACCGACAGTCGCTGCTTCGTTGGCATTTTTTACAACCATTGGAGAGCTGACCGTAATTCTTGCTCTTTCTGCTTGCTCGGGATAGTCGTCTTTGCTTGAATACATTACCTTTGAGCTGTTATCTTTAAAAATTATAAATGCAATATCATCGTTGCTTCTAAGAATAGAAACAGAGTTTTGTCGAAGCATGTCATATTTTGCAACTTCAGGAGCATCTTTTATAAGCTCAACCCCCTCAATTGCAAGAGTTTTAGAAAGAACTTGCGCAAAATTCTTGTAAGCAGTATTCATATTTTGACTTATAGAATATGTTGCAAAACAGGCTGCAAAAAAGATAAACAGAGTGCTTATCAAAAGACCTACAATTATCAATCTTGTTTGCGCAGGCATTCCGTTTTTTTTCTTCAAGTCTGTCCTTGTCTCTCCACCATTCTCCATACCGAAATTATATCATATAAAGTTTTTTTGCGCTACATAAATCTTGGGTTAACTACTTATTTTTTATGCACAAAATCGGGCGCCCAAAGCTTATATGTTTTGTCTGAAATTCTCCCTGCTCAATCAGCACGTCAATAAGTGCCGTTATTGCTTTTTGTCTTCTGCCTTTGAGTGCGCCAAAAAACTCAGAATCAGCCGCTTGAGAATGGAAATCACTGTTTTCTATACTTCTGCTCCCTGCAAGAATTTTTGTAAAGCCGCTCTTTCCATATTGTCCGCTAAATTCTCGCACACATTTTTTGATAATTTCTTTGGCTTCATCGTCAGATATTTTTGGCATTTCGTCATCTTCATCCAAGCTAAATGAAAGTTGCGCAATCGGCTGAACGTCACCTACTTCTTCTAAATTGGCATAAAATTCTGCAACATGTTCATCTACCATAACTTTATCTTGCGAAAAAGATTTTAGATAAAGTCCATTGAGCGTCTTTACTCTGCTCATTGCAACGTATGCCTGACCGCGCTCAAAAATTCTTGAACAATCAACAACCAATTTTTCTAACGTCATACCCTGTGATTTATGAATTGTTATTCCATAAGCAAGTTTTAGCGGGAATTGTTTCCGCTCAGCAGCAATTTTATCGTGATAATAATATTCAAATTTATGTTTTGGTATAGCCGCTGTTACACCGTTATCAAATTTTATTGTTATAGTGCTTTCTCCAAATTCAATCACATTGCCGCAGGAGCCGTTAATCAATCCTTTGTTAAAGTCCATATTGGTCAAAAGCATAACCCTTGCACCTAATTTTAGTGCAATATCCTTATCTGCCCGACAATTTCTCCCAAAAATTTCAAGAACATAGTTTTCATTTTCGGTAAAATTTGAATAAACGGGTTTATTTCCTCGGTATACAGCGTCTTCTGCACTAAAAATCCTTACGGGTTCATTAATCATATTAAACTTGGCATTATTATACCTGTCTGCTTCATTATTTGTTGAAAATATGTGCAGGATATCTGTTTCAAAAGTATCTAAACTTGTTTCTCTGCTCTTTAGAAGTTCTATGTCTTCTTCGGTTAATTTGTTTGTGCGCATATCAGAGAGTGCTTTAATAAATTTTTCCTCGCTTTGCCTATAGTTTTCTTTTAGTACGACATTTTTGAGTTTAAAATCCTCCCAAAGAGGAGAGTCAAAGCAGTACCGCCTTTGTATTGGTAAATCGTTTTCAAATAACGTATATTCGTCCGCATTATCTTTTTCAACAGGCGGAAGCTGAAAAAAATCACCTATAAAAAGAACTTGAATTCCGCCAAAAGGTTCAAAAGAATTCCTAACTGTTTTCAAAACCTCATCTACATATTCAAAAGTCTCAACATTGAGCATTGAAATTTCGTCTATCGCGAGAATTTTGCAATTTAATATCTGCTTTAGCGTGCTCATACGTGTGCGGATTTTTTCTACGGTTTTATGTACAGGATTTTTACAAAGTCCTACTCCCGCCCAAGAATGAAGTGTCTGACCTTTTACATTCACAGCCGCAATACCTGTTGTGCTGGTTATCGTGAGCTTTTTCTTAAATTTTTCCTTAAGTCTATTTAATATATAGCTTTTCCCCGTTCCTGCATAACCCGTTAAAAAAACATTCTCCCCGTTAAGAAGAAGTGCAAGAACTTTTTGAAAATTTGTGTTTTCTTCTTCAGTAGTATTTTCGATTATAGTTGTTTTTGACGGTTCAAATTTTCTTACAATTTCATACTCATCCGCAAATTCAAGTTTTTTTGAAAAATCTATTTGGTCAAAGTTAACTATTTTGTATTCACACACTTCACCTTTACTGCTAATACGCCTGAATTCTAACGGTTTTTCTCCAATTTTGAGCTCGTTTTCCAATTTTTTTTCAGCAATCCAATGATTTGAACCGAATCCGTGAATTATTTTTATACACTCTAAAATACACTGCGTAATTGACAAAAACCTGCGTTCTTCTTTATTAACATGAGGCTCATCAATTTTTTCAGCCAAATTTTGTGCAAACTCAACTAACTTTTGATAATCTGCATTCAAATTTGTTAAGTATTCCAATGTTTTTTTAGGGTTTTTAAAATCCAAAACTTCCAACGCATACTCCTGTATTACAAAATATAATAGCATAAAGGCATACCATAAGATAAATTCGGATTTTATAATTTTATTGCCATAATACTGAAAATTTGGTATCATGTTGCTATAGGAGTGGTGTATTTTTGTTTGTATCAGCGATTACAGCATTCAAAACGCATCAGTATAGGAGTATGAAAAAACCTATGCATTCATCTAATCCGCCCAAAAGATTTACGCAAGAAAGTTATTTAAAGTACTATTATGACATCCCTTTTGAAGGTACAACTTCTGCCGGAAAACCCTTAAGGAAATTAAAAAATATTACTTGCCCCTATACCGGAATAAAAATTATACAAGGCAGCGCCCTGAAAGGTTTTGAAAAAAATCTTCAAAAATGTGAAACTGCTTTAGATGTTGTTAATTTACTTACGCCTTATGCAGACAACCTCCAACCTACGGAAAAATCTGTTTATGCGATATTTAAAGATTTTGCCGCATTAAATCCGTACGATAATATTGAAAACTGCTTCAAAATGTTATACAACTCGTGTCTTACAAAATTGAAGCTGGAAGAATTTTTGGTTTTGGATGATGTAGATGCACTTACAAGAAAACTTTCTCCGGAAACAGCGTTGAAATTGAGAGCCAAAACAACCAAATGCAGACATCTGATACTGGAAAATAACAAACGTGATACATTTAAACGTAAAACATTTCTCAATTCTCTTGAAGAAATTCGCCCAAAAGAAAACGAGCGTGAAATTTTTGCAACAATAAAACACAAAGCACTTTTCCTTCCGACATCAGGCAGCAGCAGGAACGCTTTTGTTGTAAAATATTCTACACGTTCCCAAACAGAAGCTGCACGGCGTTTGTTTATAGCCTCTTTAGGAACAATTGAGCATGTCACGCCGGCTTCTATGGGAGGTATGAATACTATCGGGAACTTTATGCTGACTTCCGCAAACGGCAACCGATACAGGGAAAACATGCCGCTGACGGAATATATTGCACGTTTTCCCAAAATACCGAAATATACCCAAATGTATATTGACGACATTGTAAACGAAATTCACAATGGCGGCTTGAAAGGAAATGAAACATACCCGTATAAAATCAAAAAGAAATTGATGGAAGAATCTCAAGGCAGACTAATGGTGACTCTTTCAAGATACAAATATACCGAGGAAGAAGCTGCTCGGAAAGTTGATGAATATGAACACCGATGGGACAAAATGGGTTAATCCCCTTCCAAAACAACGATTTCAGGAGCTGCATTAAATCTGACACCTAAAATACTCGTTCCAAGCCCTTTTGAAACAATCATACGGTTATTTGTTTCTTTATAATCTCCGCCTGCAAACTTATTTCCGTAAATTGAAGGAACAAGAAGCGCCCCATAGAATGGAACCGAAACCTGTCCGCCATGAACATGCCCTGCCAATATTAAGTCGACATCATCTTTTACATCATAATATATGTCAGGAGTGTGCGAAACCAAAATTCTGGGAAATTCTGTATTTTCAAGGGCGGCTTCTATATTCGGGCAGCCGGTTTGCATATCTTCCACTCCTGCAATATAGATTTCCCCGACTTTTGTGCTTGAATTCATCAAGACTTTAATCCCATTTTTCTCAAGCGCTTTTTTAACCCTGTATCTGTCATACCACCCGTCATGATTTCCCAGAACAGAGACGACAGGAGCGTTGATTTTACTTAGAATCTCAGTTTGCTTTTCTATATCAAGAGTAGCTGTTCCTGTGTGACCTTTTATATAATCTCCGCCTGATATTACCAAATCCGGTTTTTGGGCGTTTATAAGCTTCACAATTCGTTTTAATCTTCCGGTATCATACTTAGAAATATGAAAATCACTTACAAAAACAATTTTTCTATTTTTTAAAAAAGAAAGTTTATATTTTTTTATCAATATAATATGAGGTTCTATAAAAAACCCCCACACAAACATTAATATTAAAATTAATAAACAATATTTTGTCATAATTCAAATTTTAGCACAAATTTGTAGTATCATATAAAGAAAATAGGAGGATATTTTTATGATTAATGAAAAATTAGAAGCTACATTTAATGAACAAATTAACAAAGAATTCTATTCCGAGTACCTTTATCTTGCAATGAAAGTAAAATTTATGGAATGGAATTTGCAAGGATTTGTAAACTGGTTTAATGTACAGGTTCAAGAAGAACACGCTCACGGTATGGGCATGTTTGATTACCTTGATGAAAGAGGCGGGAATATCAAGCTTGAAGCAATAGCAAAACCGGAATTTAAGGGTACAACTCCGCTTGAAATTTTTGAAGAAGTTCTTGCTCACGAACAATTTGTTACTGCAAGCATTAACCATGTTGCAGATGTAGCAGAAGAAGTCAAGGATAGAGCTGCACTTCACCTTCTTGATTGGTATATAAAAGAACAAGTAGAAGAAGAATCAAACGTTGGCGGCTTGCTTGCAACTTTAAAATTAATCGGCGATGACAAAAAAGCATTGTTAATGCTTGATAAAGACCTTGCAACAAGAACATTTGTTCAACCTGTAATAGGCTAGGGGTAAAATTAAATATGTAAAAAAAGCCTGTAAGCGTAATACAGGCTTTTATTTTTTGTATGATTCATAATAATCTGCAATATTCAATATTTTGTTGATTT
>CACZPB010000168.1 GCA_902782905.1 uncultured bacterium | reverse complement strand
TTTTCTACAGAAAATTGGAACAGAAAGCCTGAGGAAGTTAACTTCTTAATGGATTTACTCGGGCAAACCCTAAAAAATGAACTCAAAGAGATGCACGAAAATAATGTTGTAATATCGTTTATCGGAGATACTACCAAATTGAGCGACAAACTCCAAAATATATTGGCTAACGCTGTTGAGACAACAAAAAACAATACGGGAGTCAATCTTCAAATAGCATTTAATTATGGTTCAAGAGATGAAATTGTACACGCAGTAAAAGCGATTATTGATGAAGGTGAAAAAGAGATTACGGAAGAAACAATCTCAAAACATCTTTATACTAAAAACATTCCCGACCCTGACCTGCTTATTAGAACCGGCGGAGAGATGAGGATTTCAAATTATCTACTCTGGCAGATAGCATACTCAGAATTCATTGTAATTCCGGAGTTCTGGCCTGAATTTGATAAGGCTAAATTAGCAGAATGCGTTCTGGAATACAAACGCAGAAACAGAAGATTTGGTAAATAATACCGCTGTTCAGATTTTATTCATGTTCGTTTTATAATAGTTATATAAATAAGGAGAAGATTATGAAGCAAGAATTAATATTTCTCGGGCCGCCGGCTTGCGGAAAAGGTACACAGACAAATATGCTTTCAGAATATTTAGGATTTCCGCATATTGATACAGGTTCTCTTTTAAGGGCAGAAATATCAAAAGGAACCGAGGACGGTATTGTAGCAAAATCATTTATTGACAAAGGTCAGCTTGTTCCGCCGGAACTTGTTGGCGCAATTATAGGTAAAAGATTAGCTGAAGCAGATTGTAAAAACGGCTATGTTCTGGACGGATACCCGAGAAGTCTGGAGCAAGCACAAATGCTTGAAAAAATTAATTCTGATGTAGACAAAGACCTGGATGCTTCATTTAGAGCAATTTATTTTGATATAGACACACAAATTCTTATAGACCGTATTGTTCACCGCCAGTCTTGCCCGAAATGCGGTGAAATTTACAATAAGAAATTCAAACCTTCCAAAGTTGAAAACATTTGCGACAAATGCCAAGTTGAACTTAAGACAAGAGCAGACGACAATGAAGAAACTGCAAAAGCTCGTTTTGAGACATATTATAGAGAAACCGCACCGTTGATTGAATTTTATGAAAACAAAGGTGTGCTTAGAAAAATTGATGCAAACGGTTCTATAGAAGAAGTTTGGCAAAGGCTTTTGGAGGCAATAAAATAGGTAATAAATATGCTTATAAGTTTGATAAACAAAATAAATGAATTAAACGAATGGATTTTTTCTCCGATTGACAGCATCATAGAAAAAATTCCTGCCGCAGATTGGGTAGTTGACGCAATCATAGACAGCGTTCACCTTTTGCCGTTTTTGTTTATAGTGTTTTTAATAATCGAACTTTTGGAGTTTTACTGGGCGGACAGGATAAATTCACTCCTGAAAAAAACAGACAAAAGCGGAGTGCTTGTTGGAAGTATGGCAGCGATAATTCCTCAATGCGGTTTCTCCGTAATTGCAAGCAGTCTTTACTCAAAAAGAATAATTACAAGAGGATGTTTAATTGCCGTATACCTTGCGACATCAGATGAAACGATCCCTATATTGCTTGCGACCCCTTCAAAAGCATACTTGATAATACCTATTGTATTAATAAAACTTATAATAGGGCTCACAGCCGGCTATCTCATTGATATAATAAGACCTCAAGCTGTAGTTGAGAGCTCTGACTTTGACTTAAATTTGGTCGAAGAAGAAGGCTGCTGCAAACACGATATTGAACACGGGCACAAAAGAGAAATTTTATTACACCCGATTATACACACAGCAAACGTTTTTGGGTTTATATTAATTATTACTTTAATACTTAACTATTGCTTAGAAAGCGTTGCAATAACAAATTTAATAAACGGAAGCAAACTTATACAACCTATAATTGCGGCATTTGTCGGTCTAATACCGAACTGCGCAATTTCAATCGGCATCACAATGATGCTTATAAAAGGCTCAATCACCTTTGGAGCTGCAATGAGCGGACTTTTATCTAACGCAGGTTTGGGACTTTTGGTACTTCTTAAAAACAACGACTTTAAAGACACAATAAAAATAATTGCATTTCTCGTATTGATAAGTATACTTTCAGGTCTTTTGATTGAATATATAATATCATTTGTATAGAGGATGTCATATTTATAAGAAAACATTATCCTGTTAATTAAGGGGTAGTGTGACCTCATCATTGGGAGAAGGGAAGATGTTAAATACAGCTGTTCAGTATGAGCAAAGTGAGATTTCAACATCAATTACAAAGAATTGGACAGAACAAGCAGTTGAGTGCTACAAACTTAACGGGAACTGTTCCGAATGCTCGATAAGACAAGCTCACTATACGTTTGATTGCCAGATGCCAAGAGTGGTTGAAGTCTTAAAACTTATAAACGGCGAACCTGATTTAAACGAATTTTAAAATAAATAAGAATAGGTGCATTATTAACTTTTTTGTGATAATTTAGTATTATCTTGATACACTACGCGAGGAAATATTATTATGGAAAATAATGCAACTGTTGAAAAACTAAAAATCGAAGATTTGCCAACTGTTTATGATGCAAAATCTATCGAAGAAAAGATGTATAAATTTTGGGAGGATGGCGAGTATTTTAAAGCTGATGCTCATTCAAACAAACCTCCGTTTACCATAGTAATACCTCCGCCGAATGTTACAGGCGTTCTCCATATGGGACACGCGCTTGACGAAACATTACAGGATATCTTAACCCGGTATCACAGAATGAGCGGATACGAAGCTCTTTGGATTCCTGGAACAGACCACGCGGGACTTGCAACTCAAAATGTTGTAGAAAAACAACTTGCAAAACAAGGACTTACCCGCCACGATTTGGGCAGAGAAAAATTCCTTGAAAAAACTTGGGAATGGACAAATGAACATAAAAGCAGAATTTTAGACCAAATGAAGGAATTGGGCGCATCATTTGACCGTTCAAGAGAAAGATTTACCTTTGATGCAGGCTGCTCTGAAGCCGTAAAAGAAGTTTTTGTTACTCTATATAATAAAGGTTTGATTTATAAAGGTGCATATATTGTAAACTGGTGTCCTCGTTGCCAGAGCGCGATTTCTGATATAGAAACAGAGTACGAAACAGAGCAAGGCCATTTGTGGGAAATATCTTACCCGCTTGTTAATGAGCCTGGGGCAATTATTGTTGATACTACAAGACCGGAAACAATGTTTGGTGATGTTGCGATTGCAGTTCACCCTGATGATAAAAAGTATTCTGAACTTATCGGCAAAAAAGTTCTCGTACCTTTGACAAACAGAGTTATACCGATTATTGCAGACGAATATGTTGACAAATCTTTCGGTACAGGCGCAGTTAAGATTACACCGGCACACGATCCTAACGATTATGAAGTCGGTAAACGCCACAACTTCCAACCTATTTGGGTTATAGATGAAGAAGGAAAATTAAAAGAGTGTGCAGAAGTTCCGCCTGAATATTGGGGACTTGACAGATACGAAGCCAGAAAGAAAGTAGTTGATATGCTTTCTTATAACAACTTCTTATTGAGAGTCAAAGACCACGAACACAATGTAGGTAAATGCCAAAGATGTAACACTACAATAGAACCGCTCCTTTCGGAACAATGGTTTGTAAAAATGGCACCTCTTGCTAAAGAAGCCATTGCAGCTGTTAAGGATGGAAGAATCAACTTTATCCCTGAAAGATGGACTAAAAATTACCTCGGCTGGATGGAAAATATCAGAGACTGGTGCATTTCGCGTCAAATATGGTGGGGACACCAAATTCCTGCGTATTATCATAAAGAAACAGGAGAAATGGTTGTCGCAAAAGAAAATCCAGATCCGAATATGTATGTACAAGAATCTGATTGTCTTGACACTTGGTTCTCATCAGGTCTTTGGCCGTTTTCAACAATGGGATTTCCAAACTCGGAAACAGATGATTTCAAAAAATTCTACCCGACATCAGTTCTTGTAACAGGGTTTGATATCATTTTCTTCTGGGTGGCAAGAATGATTACAATGGGACTTGAATTTACAGGCAAAGCGCCTTTTAAGGATGTTTATATACACGGTCTTATAAGAGACG